>JBAYGL010000155.1:0-10710 GCA_041666725.1 Limisphaerales bacterium | reverse complement strand
TACGGCTCTGAAATCCCGACGCCGAACATTGACGCGCTGGCTTCACGCGGTGTGCGGTTCACGGAGTTTTACAACACGGCCCGGTGCCGCACCACCCGGGCCTCGTTGATGACGGGGTTGTATCCGCACCAGGCGGGGATGGGTTATCTCGACGGCCTGCGGCTGCCGGAGTCGGGCGGGACGCACGCGCGGCTGAATGACCGTTGCGTGACGATGGGGGAGGTGCTGGGTGCGGCGGGCTATCACACCTCCATCGTCGGCAAATGGCATCTGGGCCAGCAGCACGGCACGCCGCCGTGGGAGCGTGGTTTTCAGCGCACGGCGACGACGCAGTTCGGCGAGCTGTATTTCCCAAAGGAGCGCAGCCGGGAGGCGTGCAAGTGGGTTTACCTCGACGGACGGAAGGTTGCTTCAGCATCGCCCGAGGTGGGTGCCGGCGAGTGGTATTCGACCTTCATGTTCACGGACTGGGCCCTGAAGTTTCTGGACGACGCGAAGGCGCAGAACAAGCCCTTCTTCCAATACTTCGCCCACGGCGCGCCGCATTTTCCGCTGAAGGCTCCTGCCGATGTGATTGCGAAATATCGGGGCAAATACAAGGCGGGCTGGGACAGGTTGCGCGAGGCGCGGCACAGGAAGCAAATCGAGCTGGGCATCGTGGATGGCAGATGGCCGCTGTCACCGCGTCCGCAGGATGTCCCGGAATGGGACAGCCTGAGCGAGAAGGATCAGGACCGTTTCGACAACATCATGGCCGTGTATGCGGCGATGATCGACTGCATCGACCAGAGCGTGGGCCGCATGGTCGCGGGCCTCAAGGAACGCGGCCTGTATGAGAACACGCTCATCCTGTTCCTGAGCGACAACGGCGGCAACGCCGAGGGCGGTCCGCGCGGCATCACCGAGGGCGAACCCCTCGGCGGCCCCGACAGCAACGTGTTCCTCGGCATGACCTGGGCCACGCTGAACAACACGCCGTTCCGCCGCTACAAGCACTTCACGCACGAAGGCGGCATTTCCACGCCGCTCATCGCGCACTGGCCGGCGGGCATCGACGCCTCGCGCCACGGCAAACTGGAGCACCAGCCCGGCCACCTCATCGACATCATGGCCACCGCCGTCGATGTCAGCGGCGCGCTGTATCCGGCCGAGTTCAAGGGCCGCCGCATTCTCCCGATGGAAGGCGTCAGCCTCATCCCGGGCATCAAGGGCGGGCCGTTGCATCGCGTGAAGCCGATCTTCTGGATGCACGAGGGCAATCGCGCCGTGCGCAGCGGACCGTGGAAGCTGGTGATGAAGTTCAAGGGCGAATGGGAGCTCTACAACATTTCTGACGACCGCACCGAGCAGCACAACCTCATCAAGGAGCGCCCCGCCGTGGCAGAGCTCCTCGTGCAGCAATGGAACGACTGGGCCGCCACCTCCTTCGTGGATGAATGGAGCGGTTCCGTGCGCAACGACTGGGGCGAGGAGATCAACCGCGCCCCGAAGAAACCGAACAAGGGCGGGAAATGAGGCGCGTCGTTCTCCTCTCACTCTGGCTGCTCGGCACCGCCCTGCAAGGCGCGGACGTTCCCAACATCCTCCTCATCCTCGCCGACGATGTTGGCTGGTCGGACATCGGCTGCTACGGGGGCGAGATTCAGACGCCGAATCTGGACGCGCTGGCGAAAGGCGGCGTGAAGTTCACCCAGTTTTACAACAGCGCGCGTTGCTGTCCCACGCGTGCGTCGCTGCTCACCGGGTTGTATCCGCATCAGGCCGGCGTGGGCGGCATGTCCAACGATCGCGGCCCGCAGCATCCGGGGTATCGCGGCACGCTCGCCGCCGACTCCGTTACGCTGGCCGAGGTGTTGCGCACCGCCGGCTACCGCACCTACATGGCCGGCAAGTGGCATCTGCACAACAACAAGTCCGACATCAAGCCAACCGACCGCGGCTTCGACGAATTTTACGGGATGCTCGGCGGCTACAATTCCTGCTGGGAGGAACGACCTTTCTACACACGCTGGCCCAGGGAGCGCACGCCGCGTGCCTACACGTCGGCCAGGGACGGCCAGCCCGGCACGTTTTACTCGACGGATGCGTTCGCGGACTACTCGCTCGACTTCATCGCCGACGCGCGCCAGAAGCAAAAGCCATTCTTCCTTTACCTCGCCTTCAACGCCCCGCACTTCCCGCTCCACGCGCCCGAGGCGGACATCGCCAAATACGAGCCGATGTATTTGGAAAAGGGCTGGGACGTGATCCGCGAGGAACGGCTTGCGCGGCTCAAGCAGACCGGCCTCGTCCCCCGGGACATCGCCCTCACGCCCCGCAGCCTCGTGCCGGCGAAATCCCACGCCATCCCCTCGCCCTACGCGGGGAAGGACAATCCGCCGTGGAACTCGCTGCCGGAAGACCGCCGGCGCGACCTCGCCCGGCGCATGGCCGTGTATGCGGCGATGGTGGATCGCATGGATCAGGCGATTGGCCGCGTGGTGGCCGATCTCAAAAGGAACCGGCAGTTGGACAACACGCTCATCCTTTTCCTGAGCGACAACGGCGCCTGCTGGGAATGGGACCCGCTCGGCTTCGACGAGCACAGCGGCCCCGGGAACATCCTCCACACCGGCGCTGATCTCAAAAAGGTCGGCGGGCCGGAGAGCTACGTCAGTTACGGCAGCGGCTGGGCCAACGCGGGCAACACCCCGTGGCGGCTTTACAAGCATTTCAATCAGGAGGGCGGGATTCGCACGCCGCTCATCGTCCACTGGCCTGCCAGACTGAAGGCCGCAGGTGAATTGCGTGCGCAAGCCGGACACATCATTGACATCATGCCCACGCTGGTTGCGGCAAGCGGGGCGAAATATCCCGGCCGGCGCAACGGCGCTCAGGTTCAACCCATGGAAGGCCGCAGCCTGATCCCTGCGCTGGAGAACCAGCCCATTGTCCGCTCTGCTCCGCTCTTCTTCGAGCACGAGGGCAGCCGCGCCGTTCGCGACGGCAAGTGGAAACTTGTCTCGATCCGCGGCGACGCCTGGGAACTCTACGACATGGAGGCCGATCCGACCGAGATGAAGAACCTGATCGCCAGCGAGCCGGTCCGTGCTCGCGAAATGAGCGCCGCGTGGACGGTGTGGGCCAGACGTTGCCATGTGGACATTGAGGACGAAAACAGCGCCCACAAGGCCGGGCCGGCGGCGGAAGCATCCGCCCCACCGCAGATCGCCAATCGCGCGCTGACGATCCGGTGCGAGGTGAATCCCGAGTCCCGCAACGGCGTGATCCTTGCGCAGGGCGGAAACCAGCACGGTTACGCGCTGCATCTCGCCGATGGCCGGCCCGTGTTCAGCGTGCGGGTGAATGGAAAACTGTTCACGGCAATCGCCGCCGAAGCCCCGGCCGGCCGTTTCGCCCTCGAAGCCCGGCTTGAACCGGACGGCGCGATGACGCTGGCCGTCAACGGCAAGGTGACGGCGCAGGGCCGCGCTTCGGGATTGATTCCCGCCCAACCCGTGGACGGCCTGAGCATCGGACAGGACATCAAGACAGCCGTGGGGAATTACACCGCGCCACATCCGCTCAAAGGCTTGGTGGAGAAGGTCAGCATCCAAACCCGTCCGCCGGCGAAATAAGCCAGCTCCGAACCTGGCCGGCCGGGACATTCGATCCGGAGGCGGCAAATCGAGCGCTGAGAGGGCCGACGCGAAGAGGTGTAATCTCGGAGGCTCGGCCTCCGTCCGGTTAGCTGAAAATGCTGAACCCCACGGATGCGAAATCGAAATCCATGACCAAGAAGCTTGTCTTTCCACTCTTGCTGTTCATCGCGCTTGTCTCGGCTCATGCTGCGGAGCCCCGGCCCAACATCATCGTCATCCTCTCCGACGACTACGGCTACGGCAGCGCCGGTTGTTACGGCGCGAACCCCGCTTTGGTGAAGACGCCGAACATCGACCGCCTCGCAAGGGAGGGCCGCCGCTTCACGGACGGCAACACCACGTCGTCCGTGTGCTCGCCCACGCGCTACTCGGTGATGACGGGCCGGTATTGCTGGCGCACGTCGCTGAAGCACGAGGTGTTGAGCACGTTCGCGCCGCTGCACATCGAAACAAACCGGTTGAACATGGCGTCGTTGCTCAGGAAGCACGGCTACGCGACGGCCGCCGTGGGCAAGTGGCATCTCGGTTACGGCACCGCGGATGACTCGCCGAAGTGGCGGCCCGATTTCACGGCGGAACTTGCCCCCGGACCGCTCGACATCGGTTTTGAATATCACTTCGGCGTGCCGAGCAATCACGGCGATCTCACGGGCGTGTTCGTGGAGAACCGCTTCGTTTACGGGCTTCGCAACGGAAAAATTCCCGCGAACATGAAGATCGCCGGTCCCGTGCCGGACTCGGATGATTTCAAGGCGTCCTACGACGCCGGGGACACCGAGGGTGGTCGCGGTGCCGGACGCATTCTCGATCTCGACGCGCCACGCCGGAAGAACGAGCGCGTGATGAAGGTGCTCACCGACAAGGCGACGGCGTGGATCGCGCTGCAGCCGAAGGACAGGCCGTTCTTCCTCTACTTCACGCCCGTCGCCGTGCACAACCCCGTCACGCCCGACAAGGATCTCGCGGGCAAGAGCGCGGCCGGCCTCTACGGCGACTGGATTCACGAACTCGACCGCAGCGTCGGCCGAGTCCTCGACACGCTCGACACGCTCGGCGTCGCGAAAAACACGCTCGTGATCTTCACCAGCGACAACGGCGGCGTCTTCAAGCCTGAGAATGACAAGCTGCTCCAGACCGCCGCGTTCAAGGCCGGGCTGCGCGTGAACGGCGGCCTGCGCGGCGGCAAGCACGACGTGTGGGAAGGCGGCTTCAAGGTGCCGCTCATCGTGCGCTGGCCGGGCAGGGCCGCACCGGGGTCCGTGTGCGGGGAGATGGTCAGCCTTGCGGACATTCTCGCGACCACGGCGGCGATTGTCGGCGAGCCGCTGCCCGCCGCGTCGAAGGCGGCCGAGGACAGCCGCAGTTTCCTCCCGGCAATCCTGGGCGGGCCGTCGAAGCCGGTCCGCGATGACATGATTGTTCACAGCGCGTCCGGCGTGTTCGCCATCCGCAAGGGCCCGTGGAAATGGATCGAGGGCGTGCCCGTGGATGAAATCAAACCCGCCGCGCGCAAGGCGGGCGCGAGCCAGTTCCGCCCGCAGCTCTACAACACGCACGACGACCCCGCCGAAACGAAGGACGTGAGCGCGCAGCATCCCGAGGTGGTGAAAGAACTCGGCGCCTTGCTGAACCGCTACCGCGACGGCGGCTACAGCCGCGAATTCCCGCCCGCCGATGTGAAGCCGGCGGTGACGAAGGTGGCATCGCTTGTGCCCCTGGCCGGCAATGTTGTCTTGAGCGAGTCCCTGGCCGCACTGCCCGCCAGGCCCTGGACCGCTTCGCGCGGCGAGTGGCAACCGAAGGACGGCGGCCTCTGGGGAATGCAAAAGGGGAAAGCCGACCAAGGCGCCGGGTTGCACGCGCCCCTTGCGATCACAGACGGCACGGTTGACTTCGAGGTCAACTTCAAGGGCGCGAACCGCATCTCGCTGCGTGTCGACTGGGGCGACAGGAAAGGGAGCTTCCGATTCGTGATTTCCCGCTCCGCGCTTGAGATCGCGAAGAATCCGTCGCAGGGCGAGAGCAAGGATGCCGTCGAACCGCTCGCCAAAAAACCGCTGAAGCTCGAATCGAACCAGTGGTATCCCGTCCGAATCACCTTCAAGGGCAGCGAAGCCGCCGCGCAGGTGAACGACACCGTCGCCAAAGCCCGGCACGCCGTGCTGGGTGAGAAAAAGACCGGGATGAACTTTCTCGTCTTCGGCGAGACCGCCGGCTTCCGCAACGTGAAGGTTGCGCAGTGAGCCGCCCGCCGGTGCGATGAACTGCAACTCAATTCCATGAAACGAATCAACCTCGCCCTCGCGCTCCTGCTTCTCATGCCGCTCGCCGCGCTTCACGCCGCCGGGCGCAGACCCAACGTCCTCTTCATCCTCACCGACGATCTGGGCTGGAATGACGCGCATTTCGCCGGGCATCCGTATGTGAAGACGCCGAACCTCGACAAGTTCGCGGGCCAGGGCACGTGGTTCCGGCAGTTTTACGTCGCGGCCACGGTGTGCTCGCCGAGCCGGTGCGCGTTCATGACGTCGCACTTTCCCGCGCGGCATCTGATCCACGGGCATTTCGCCGATCACAACCTGAACGCGGCGCGCGCCATGCCGGACTGGCTGGACAAGAGCGCGACGACGCTGCCGAAACTGCTGCACGACTCCGGTTACGCGACCGCGCACTTCGGCAAATGGCATCTTGGACACGGCAACGGTGCGCCGCCGCCGGCCGATTACGGCTTCGACGTGTCGAAAACAGTGAACGCCAATGGCGAGCAGCTCGGCGACGAGGCGAAGGAGCCGTATTTCCGCGCAAAATCCACCGCGTTGATCGTGGACGAGACGATCAAGTTCATCCGGGAGCACAAGGACCGGCCGTTCTACGCGAACGTGTGGACGCTGCTGCCGCACGCGCCGCTGAAGCCGACGCCGGAGCAGCTCAAGGTGTATGAGTCGCTCGCGCCGAAGGCGGACGATCCGGCGTTTGGCCCGTGGATGCAGAAGTATCTGGCCAACGCCAAGGACCTGAAGAGCCAGATGCAGGTCTTCTGCGCGTCGCTCACCGATCTCGACACGCAGCTCGGCCGGCTCTTCGCCGCGCTCGATGAACTGAAGCTGGCGGACGACACGATCATCTTTTACTCCAGCGACAACGGCGCCGAGGACTACCGCATCGGCAACGCGTCGAATGCCGGCGTGGGCAACACCGGTCCGCTGCGCGCACGCAAGCGCAGCATGTATGAAGGCGGCATCCGCACGTTCGGCCTGCTGCGCTGGCCCGGGCACGTCGCGGCGGGACGGCGGGACGAGACGAGCGTGACCGGCGGCGTGGATTTCCTGCCGACGATCTGCAAGCTCGCCGGAGTCGCAGTGCCTGCGAACGTTCAGCCCGACGGCGAGGACGTGAGCGACATCTGGCTGGGCAGGCCGCGCCCGCGCACGAAGCCGCTGCATTGGGAATGGCTCTTCCGCGTCCAGGGCGACGACTACACGCCGCCGATGCTCGCGATCCGCGACGGCGACTGGAAGCTGTTCGTGAATCACGACGGCAGCCGCGCGCAACTTTTCAACATCCCGGAGGACATCCGCGAAGAGCACGACGTCGCTGCGGCAAATCCCGACATCGTGAAATCACTCACCGCCAGGGCGCTCGCGTGGCAGAAGTCGCTCCCCCCAAGCCAGGCGCGCGATCAAGTCGCTGCGACGGGCAAGCCGCAGGACACCCCGCGCCAGGCGGCGAAGGCCAGTTCCAAGAAGGCCGCCGGCGACCGCGCCGCGATCTTCAAGCAGAAGGACACCGACCACGACGGCAGGCTCACGCTTGAAGAATATCTCAGGAATTTCCCCGACCAGGCCGAGGGCCGCCGCCGCTTCCCCACGTTCGACACCAACAAGGACGGCGTCTTGAGCGACGAGGAGTTTGTAAAAGCCGGAAAACCATGACCATGAAACGCACTGTCGCATTCCTCACCGCCCTGTTGCTGGCTCCGCTGCTGGCGCTGCACGCCGCCGAAGCGCGGCCGGCAGTGGCGAAACCTACCAAGCCGCCCCTCACGCCCGCGGACATCACCCAACTGCCCGAAGGCACCGGTCATCTCGATCTCTATCTCCTCATCGGCCAGTCGAACATGAAGGGGCGCGGCTTCATGCCCGAAGAACCCGCCCGTGATCCGCGCATCGCCATGATGCATCTCAAAAACGACCGCTGGTATGTTGCCCGCCATCCGCTGCATCTCTCCGGCGATCCGCAAACCTTTGCGGGAGCCGACAACGCCGGAGTTGGCCCCGGACTCAGCTTTGCCCAAACCCTCGCCGCCCAGGACTCGACCGCTCGCATCGGCCTGATCCCTTGTGCCGTCGGCGGCACTCAGATCGCGCGCTGGCAAAAAGGTGCCGGCCTCTACGAAGAGGCCATCCGCCGCACCAAGCTCGCCCTTGAACAAACCAAAGGCACCAAAGCCACGCTGCGCGGCGTCCTCTGGTTGCAAGGCGAGGCCGATTCCAAAGCCGATCGGGTGAAAGTCTATGCCGAAAAGCTCAACGCGCTCGTGGATGCCCTGCGCGCCGACCTCGGGCAGCCCGCGCTTCCATTCGTTGCCTGCACCATCGGCGAAATGCGCACCGAGGGACGCGGCGGCGAAAAGCAGGCGATCAATGCCCTCCTGCTCGATCTGCCCAACCACCGTCCCCACACCGCCTGCGTCGATGCCCGCGACCTCAAGTCCAGCATCGGCGACAACGTCCACTACGACACCGCCGCCCAAACCGAGATCGGCAAGCGCTTCGCCGCGTCCCTGCAGAAGCTCACACGATGAAGCGCCACCCTGGCGGAAAAACACCCGGATCAGGCCGGGGCCCTGATTAAAGCCCGCATCGACCACACCACGCTGACCGTTCCAACGATCCGTCCCGTCCTCGCGCATGAAACGAACAACCGGCCTGCTGCTCCTTGCAGCCCTTGGCGTCCTTTGCAACCAGGCCGTGAGCGCGGCCGTGTCCAAGCCCAGCTTTCTCCTCATCCTTGCCGATGATCTCGGCTACGGCGACGTGGGCCTGCACGGCTGCAAGGACATCCCCACGCCGAACATCGACTCCATCGCGCGGAATGGCGTGCGGTTCACCGATGGTTACGTCAGCGCGCCTGTGTGCGCGCCCTCCCGGGCCGGGCTGATGACGGGACGTTATCAGGACCGTTTTGGTTTTCAGGGCAATCCGGCGCGGGGCGCGGACTGGGGGCTGCCACGCACGGAGAAGACGTTTGCGGATCGCATGAAGGCCGGCGGTTACGCGACGGCGTGCCTGGGCAAATGGCATCTCGGCGAGACGGAGGCGCTGCATCCGCTGAACCGCGGCTTCGACGAGTTCTTCGGCTTTCTCTCCGGGATGCACTCCTACTTCGAGGCCGATGACAAAGCCTGGGGGCCGCTTCTGCGCGGTCGTGAACGCGCCCCGCTCAAGGGCTATCTGACGGATGCGCTGGGGGACGAGGCTTGTGATTTCATCCGGCGCAAGAGCGGTTCGCCGTGGTTTCTTTATCTGGCCTTCAACGGAGTGCATACGCCGATGCACGCCACTCCGGAAAAGTTGAAGCAGTTCGCCGGGATTGCGGAAGAAAAGCGCCGCACCTACGCCGGAATGGTTTCCTCGCTGGACGACGCCGTGGGGCGTGTGCTGGAGGCTTTGCGCACGAGCGGGCAGGAGGAGCGGACGCTCGTTTTTCTGCTCAGCGACAACGGCGGCCCGCTGATCGCCGGAAGCGCGGCCAATGGCGCGGTCAATGCGCCCCTGCGCGGCAGCAAGCTCCAGCTCTGGGAGGGTGGCATCCGCGTTCCGTTCATGGCCCAGTGGAAGGGAAGGTTCCCCGCCGGGCGCGTGGTGCATCAGCCCGTCATCTCCCTTGACCTCCTGCCAACCGGTCTTGCCGCCGCAGGCATCCCGATCAGCGCAGAATGGAAGCTTGATGGCCGCAACCTGCTGCCGCTGCTCACCGGGGCCAGCGAGGCTCCCGTGCATGACCGGCTCACATGGCGCTTCTACGGTCGTCCGGCCATTCGTGAAGGCGCATGGAAATGGGTGAGGCAATCGCCCAAGGAGCAGGGATTGTTCAATCTCACCGAGGACACCGGCGAACAGCGCGACCGCAACACGGAGAAGCCGGAGATGCAGCAGGCGTTGCAGCAGCAGTGGCAGGCGTGGGCTGACAAACTGCCGCCCCCGATCCATCAGGACAAGGGCGGGACAAAGGCACACTGACCGGCGTCGCGTCTGCCGGCCCCGTGTTGAATGCTCGCGGTTAACCTTCCCGCGCATCACCCTGGTCAAAAAGGGAATTTTTTTGGTCAGTTTGTGCATGGCGCGGGCCGCGTGTTCGATGGGAAGCTGACAGCATGACCACTCCAACAGCACTTGCGGCCAATTTTGAACCGCGCCGCTTTCGCCGGGGGGCTTCCGGCGCGTTTACCCTCATTGAACTGCTTGTCGTCATTGCCATCATTGCCATATTGGCGGGGCTGTTGTTGCCCGCCCTGAGCAAGGCCAAGGAGAAGAGCAAGCAGAACACCTGCCTGAACAACCAGAAGCAGCTGATTCTCGCGACCTCGCTTTATTCGGGCGACAACGATGACCAGTTTTTCTTCGGGCGGCAGATTGGAACCGCAAACACCGTGGCGGCCAACAATTCGCCACATTCGAATGACGCGTGGACGGTGCAGATGGCACCCTACCTGGGCATCAAAATCATCAGCGCCAACATGGTTCCGCCAGCGGTGATGTCCTGTCCTGCTGATCAGTCCACGCCCATCGCGGGATACTGGATGGACTGCAGCTACCGCGCCAACCTGCACATGTTCAGATACTCTTCCAACGCGATCACCGACGCAATGTCCGCAGCCGAGACCACGCGGTATCCCAACGCCTTGCGCGCGACGATGATCAGGGAGCCCTCGTCGATCGTCGTCGCGATGGACAAGCGCAGGGGAGGCAGGCAATACCAGGCGGGCAAGGAAAATATTGGGCAGAAACGCTGGGCGCAGTGGGATGGCAACCTGGTTGCGTCTGCGGTGGGAGACGTCATGGGGTTG
>JBAYGL010000154.1:0-10713 GCA_041666725.1 Limisphaerales bacterium | reverse complement strand
GGAAGTTCCAATGCTGTTTGAGGCCCGGGTCTCACGCGCGCCACTCACTGAAACCATGGTGCGCTCGGTGACTTTCCAATCAGCGGCGGCACGGAAGATCAACCCAAGGTCATCTCCAAACCCGATCTCCTGCACATGCCGGTTTTGAACACCACCCTTCACGCTCAAGTTGACTTTCTCTGTCGCCGCCCAGTTGAGCCGCGCCAGCCCATCCCAGTAGATGGAGTTGGGATTGTGGCCAACGAGACTGTTTCCCTCGGCCTGAAGGTAACCGGCACCACCACCAAGGCCCATGCTCACCTTGGGGAGGACCTGGTAGTCAAGGAACAGGTGAGCCTGACGATCAACGGAATCGGTCATCGCTCCGGAGTAGTCGGCGATCGACTGATCCGTCTCCAGGCTGGCCCTGGTCTTTTCACTGATGTCATATACAAAATCCGCCTTCGTGTTCCACGTCTTGTGCTGAACGCGGCCCAGCGCGGGCTGATTCCTCACATCCGCAGCCGTCGCCAGCTGGAACGTCTGATCAAGCGAAATCTTCAAGTGATTCAACCGCGTGCCCAGCTCGACGTGCGCGTTGTGATCCAGAGCGTCCGATCCCTTGTGGTTCGTAAACTTCTGGATTCCCGCCTCATAGTCGGCGTTCATGTATGCCGTCTCCCGCGCACTGGCGTCACCAGCGTTCAAGCGCACCCCGGGAGTGATCGTGTGGATGAAGTCGTGGTCCCTGCCAGGGTTGTTGTTCGGCCCGATGACGTTGTTCTTCTTGTGCTCCAGGAAAACATTGTCGTCGTAGATCACCTTGTAGGCGGCGTGCGGACGGACATCCACACTGCCAATCTTGAACAAGGGCGACAACTCCTGAGCAGAGGCTCCGGTCATTCCAGCCAGGATGGCGACCCCACCAACGACAACGGCATTTTGATTTTTCATACTGTTTTGAAATTCAAGACTTGGTTCTCTGACTAAAATCCAGATCAGTTACGAGTGTTGGGCGTTGTGTCAGCCGGATTGTTAAAGCCAAGACCGACGCCGGCTCCGCCACGGACGTAATTAACAGGCCAGTTCGAGGCCAACTCGACGTAGAGACTACGCGCATAGACAACAAAGCTCGCAGAAATAACCCCATCCTTCTCCGCCTGTCCCAAAGCAAGAATGATTTGAGCCTGGGAGCCAGGACCCGCACCAATCACAGCAGCCCTGATAAGCTCCCTCATCTGGGCGTCTTTCTGCGCTTGCGTTAGACCGCTCGCCTTAACACCCTTCAAAGCAGCAACAAGAATCTGACCGGCATTTCCAGGGGAAGCCTTGCAAAGGCCGGAAATCAAATTGGGAAGCTCTGTCAAACCCGGATTCTTCGCGGCAACGTAGCCCGCGATTTCCTTGGCCAGCGCGGACTTTTGGGCCGGGACGCTCACGCCGGCAACCAAGGACTCCCCAAGAGGAGCAAGCTTGCCCGGGGACTTCGCCGAAGCATCAAGCTTGTCCTTCATGGCCTGAGTCAACCCATCCGCAGCCTGTGCCAGCGGAGCCATCTGCAGCACTGCACCGCAAATTCCGGTGACGAGGAGGGACCTGATGAAGTTGAACCGGGTTTTCATATTTTGAGAAAGCGTTTCTTGTTTTTCCAACAGCGGCGAGACGTTAGCCAACTTGGAGCGAGCATGACAACTCTTTTTTTTACCATCCCCCGCTCTAAACAATTCCCCGTCAATACCTCGCAGCGGCACCGCCCGGCTTCATACCGAGCCCGGCCACATTCTCCCGGGCCTTTGCCAGCATCATGCCCAGCTCGCTGGCCACCGCGATGAACTGGAAGCCCTCTGCGGCGCGACGTTTAGCAGACTCAACATCGGGAACGTGGATGCCAGACGCGATGCCATACTTTCGGGCGATCTCGCGCACAGCCTTGAGCGCATCCACAAAGGGCGTGTAATCACTGTCAAAGGATGGCTTGCGACCCATGCTCTTGTGCAGATCATTCGGTCCGATGAACACGCCGTCAATGCCCGGCACACCGAGGATTGCGTCAAGGTTTTCCACGCCTTTGACATGCTCGATCATGACGACGAGGAGGATTTCGTCGTTGGCCCTTTCGTAGTAGGTGGCGGGATCGGTGCCGAAGTTCGGCGCGTGCAATTGGCCGCCGACGGAGCGGTTGCCGACGGGGTGATAGCGCGTGTGCTCGACCGCAGCCTCGGCCTCGGCACGCGAATTGACCATCGGCACCACCACGCCCCACGCGCCAAGGTCCAGAACTCGCTTGATGTTTTCGCCCGTGTTCCACGGCACTCGCACGAGCGGCGCGGTGCCGCCGGCCGCGATGGCCATGAAGCTGTTTGAAACGGTCTCGAAGTTGTAGCCCGAGTGCTCCATGTCGCAGGTGAGCCAGTCGAAACCGAGGCCCGACATGAGCCGGGCCGCGACGGGGTCGGGCAGCGCAAGCCAGGTGCCAAAGCTCGTCTCGCCCCGCTTGAGTTTCGCGCGAACATGGTTGGTTTTCATGTGACCGCGACTGAACGGAAAAAACCTCCCGCACGCGAGCCAAAATCTTTCAACGCGCCTGTTCGCGCATCACGGAGCGATCACGCGCAGCCGGTAGAAGCGCGTGGCATTCGTGGCCGAACTGTCGGTGAACGCGCCCGTGGCCAGCGAGGCACTCAATGCGGTCCAGACGGTGTTGCTGGCAAGGCTGGTGGCGAACTCCACGACATAGCCGCGCCCGCCCGATGCCGTCCATGTGAGCGGATAACTCGCGGCCGCCAGATTGCCGCCGGCAAGACGCAAAACGGAGCCGGCGTCCACCGGACTCGTGCCGGCGATGTATTCCGAGTAATTCGTCGCACCATCGCCATCAGGATCGGCGGTCGTGGTGGCGTTGGTCCCCGTCAGCCCGTAGCTCTGCGCCCACTGATCAAACGCACCGGGCAGGCTGAACTTCACAAGCTGCACACCGTAGGCTGGAACGGTGCTGGAAGTTCCGGCGCTGACCTCGCGCGTGGTCCAGTAGATGATGTTCGGATTGGTCGCGTTGGTCGAAGTGGGGATGATGTCCGTGATGGTGAGGGCTGCGGGGGCGACGTTGCTGGCGAGGGCCAGCGACCATGTTTGATCCGTGGCCGTGGGGTTGCTGATGAGCAGGGCCAGGTTCGTGTCCGCGCGGCCCGCAAGCATCCAGAGGTTGGTGTTCGCGTTGGTGAGCGACACGCGGTTGGTGTAGGTGAGCAGCATCTTCCACAGCCGGGCGGCCACGGCCGGGGCCTTCGGATTCGCATCGAAGTAGAACAATCCGTAAAACTCCGGTGCGTTGATGTCCGGGTCCACGGACCGGTAAATCATCGAAGTGGTCACGCCCTCCTGCACCTGCGCGATGAACGCCGCCGTGTCCGCGCTCGCGCCGGGCAGCGAGGTGCGCACGAGCGGATCGCCCGACTGGCGGTTGTCCGTGTTCCACTCGCTGACGTGCGCCGCGGCATTGGTGAAGCCATACGCATCGAGCTGGGCGCGGTAGAAACGCGCCTGATCCACGAAGTCCTGCGGGGTGTTCGAGTAAAGATGCCACGAGAGGAAGTCCAGCGGCGCGCCCGCAGTCCGCACGGCACCCAGAAAACCCGCCAGGTAGTTCGAGCCCGAGGTCGTCGTGGCCGCACCGGCCGTCCAACCGACACCGCCCAGCTGGAGGCCGGGAAACTCCGCCCGCAACCGCGTGGTGACGGCGGTGTAGAAGTCGTAGAAACGCTGGCGGTTCGTGCCGCCCTGATCCCAGAACCGTGCGTTGTCCGGCTCGTTCCAGATCTCAACCTGCCGCAGGACGTTCGCGCCCCATGTCGCCGTGTTCGTGTAACGGCGGATGACCGTGACGCACGCCTCGATGAAGTTCGCCGTGTTTGTGGGCAGGTAGGGCGAGCCGGTCGTGTAGGAATTCCCCAGCCGGAAATACGGCGTGAAGCCGTTCGTCACGATGGCCCGGTATTGATTATCGCTCGCGGTGAAGTTGTAGGACGCCGCCAGCGCGGGGTCGGCCGCCTGGTTCGGATACATCGCCACCATGTCGAGCGGGCCGTAGTAATCGTGCGTGCGGATGAGCGTCACTCCGGATTCGCGCAACCCGGTTGTGACGGGCGGATTGGTGCCGGTGCCCAGCGGGCCGGTGCTCACGCCGAAGGTGAACTGAAACACGCCGTTGGTGGCGTTTTGATCCAGGGTGACGGTTTGACCGGCGAGCCAGAGGGGAAGGAAACCGAGGAAGGCAGCCAGCAGGCGGAGGCTTTTCATGGCGTGTCGTGGACGCATTTTCGGGTCGTGAGCATGCGAGAACGCACCTCGAATGCCAACGCCAACTTGAGAATCACCGCACTTTCGGACGCAACCGCGCGAAATCCTCCCGCACCTCCGCCGTTGCATCACGAAAACCGGGCCAATACGCAGTCTGCCGGTTGAACATCACTTCACCTTCGCCCGCAGGGCCGCCGACTGAAACACGTCTCCGTTCACCACATGCTGCGGCTTCCTGCCCTGCATCAGGTCCACGATGGCCTGCGCGGCGGCGAGGCTCACGCGCTCGCCGGTCTCGCGTCCGTTGAACGCCTGGTGCGGCGTGAGGAGAATGTTCGGGCAGCGGCGCATCGGGTGATCCGTGGGCAGCGGCTCGGTCGTAAAGGCGTCCACCGCCGCGCCGGCGATGGTCTTCTGATCGAGCGCGCGGACCAGCGCCGCCTCGTCCACCAGCGCACCGCGTGCGGTGTTGATGAGATAGCTGCTCGGCTTCATGCGCTTCAACTGTGCTTCGCCGATGAGCCCGCGGTTCTGCGGTGTGAGCGCGCAGTTGAGGGAAACGAAATCGCTCTGCGCCAGCAGCTCGTCGAGGGAAACGAACTTCACGCCCAGCGCCTCGGCGTGCGGGTTCGGCGCGATGTCGTGGCCGAGGATTCGCATGTTGAAACCAGAGGCGCGCTTCGCCACGGCCTGGCCGATGCGCCCGCAGCCGATGATACCCAGCGTCTTGTTTGACACGTCGTGGCCCCACGCGACGGACCAGCGGTTGTCGCGCATGACGACATGGCCCTCATGGACGCGGCGAGCGAGCGCGAAGAGCAGCGCCCATGTGTAGTCCGCCACCGCGCCGTCGAGCATGCCCGGTGTGAACGCCACCACGATGCCCAGCCGCGTGGCCGTCGCGATGTCAATCGAGTCGTAGCCCACGCCCCAGCGCGAGATGCATTTGATGCCGGCGGCGTTGGCGTGTTCCAGAACGGCGATGGTGTATTTGTCCGCGCTGGCCAGCACCGCGTCGCAGCCGGCCATGGAGGCCTGGACATCGTCGGCGCTGAGCGGGCCGAACTTGGACGCGAGCACGACTTCGCAGCCGGAGTCGCGCAGGAGCTGGTAAGCAGGCTGGCCGACTTCCTCGGCGGCCCGGGCGGTGATGAGCACTTTCCACGACATAGGGGCGCGAGTGTGAAGAGGGCGGCGACGCGGTGCAAGCGTCCGCCTTCCGCTCGTGCTCGTGATCCTGATCTTAATCCTGCTCTTCGGGTGGAAGTGGGAAGAGCAGGAACAGGATCAAGATCAGGAGCAGGAAAAATTCTGCGCCCGTTGACACGCCGGGTATTCTCAAGCCCGAAGATTCCCATGCCGATTCCCGCCAACCTTTACGCCACCTGGCGCACTTCGCGGCCGGGGGCTACGCCGTTGCACGAAGACGGCCCGCCGCCGGAACGCCTGCTGCAGGCCGTGTGGCAGCACCAGCGCGTGCTGCGCGACGGACTTGCCCTCGCGGACGGACGCCGCGTGCGCGTGCTGCATCCGGGCTTCCTCAACCGCGAGGCCGGACCGGATTTCCGCGATGCCATCGTGCAATTCGGCAACGAGACCCCGCAACGCGGCGACATCGAAATTGATCTGGCCGCCAGCGGCTGGCGCGCACACCGGCACGACGTGAACCCGAACTTCCGCGCCGTCGTGCTGCACGTGATCTGGGACGGCACCAGCCCGGATGGCCTGCCCACGCTCTCGCTCAAGGCACGGCTCGACGCACCGCTGGGTGAATTGAGCGAGTGGTTCGGCGGCGAGGACTCATCGCGTTCCGGTGAACTGGCGGGCAAGTGTTGCGGCCCGCTGCACGAACTGCCACGCGCCGAACTCGACGCCATCCTCCGGCAGGCCGCGCTCGTCCGGCTTCAGCTGAAGGCCGCGCAACTGGCCGCCCGCGCCCGCCAGTGCGGCTGGGAGCAATCACTTTGGGAAGGCCTCTTCGCCGCGCTCGGCTACAAGCACAACGTCTGGCCCATGCGCCGGCTCGCCGAACTCACCGGCGCTTCCGGCGACTCTCTCTCCGTCGGGCTGTGGCAGGCGCGTCTCTCCGGCTGGAGCGGCCTGCTGCCCGCCGAGCTGCCGCGCGGTCGCGGCGCGGACGCCGGGTATCTGCGCCGACTGTGGGACGCATGGTGGCGCGAGCGCGAGCGCTTCAGCGGCGTCATTTTGCCCCGCGCCGCATGGCGCATGAGCGGGCTGCGTCCGGCGAACCAGCCGCTGCGCCGCCTCGCGCTCGCCGCGCACTGGCGGGCCGGCGGCGAACTGCCCGCACGGCTGGAACGCTGGTTCACGCGCGAAGTCGCCGACGAGAAGCTGGCCAGCTCCCTCCTCGAACTGCTCCAGCCGCACGACGACGAATTCTGGTCGTGGCACTGGACCTTGAAATCCGCCCGCCTGAAAAAGCCACAGCCCCTGCTCGGCGAGGCCCGGCTCACGGACCTCGCGGTGAACGTCGTGCTGCCGTGGCTCTGGGCCCGCGCTGCCGCGGGTCGCAACGAATCTCTCCGCGCCGCCGCCGAGGCGCGCTTCCTCGCGTGGCCCGCAGGCGAGGACAACGCCGCGCTGAGGCTCGCCCGCGAACGCCTTGTCGCCGGAAGCCCGCCGCGCGGGCTCTTCCTGCACGCCGCCGCGCAACAGGGCTTGCTCCAGATCGTCCGCGACTTCTGCGAACACTCGAACGCTCTCTGCGATCACTGCCGCTTTCCCGAGCTGGTCCGGCGCGTTCGGACATGAGGCCTCGCCGCGAAAACGAAGCGTTGACACTCCCGCGGGCGCTTGTTAGCAACCCACCATCAGATGAGCGCTCAACGCAGCCGGCCCCCGCTCCAGTCCATCCTCCCGCATGTGGTGTATTCCAGCGCGGCGGCTGAAAACCGCGAGCAGTGTGACGGATGCCGCCGGATGTTCGCACTGCGCCAGGTCGAACTCATCGGCAAGCAGATCCTCTGCGCCGACTGCGCCCCCTCGGAGTTCACCGCCCCCATGCATCCGCACCTCCCGCCGCATCCGCACCTCCCGCCGCATCCGCGCCTGCGCAGCACCCGGGCGAGCGCCCGGCTGTAGTCTGCAATTGCACCCGGCGGTTCGGTGAGTAGAATTCCTCCGCGCTGAGGGACTGAGGTTTCCGTTCCCGGCTCTGAATTATGAAAAACACACTCGTTAAAATCCTCATCGGCCTCGCCGTCGTCGCGCTCGTTGCCGTCATCGCGCTGGTCCTCTCGCTCAACTCCATCGTGAAGACCGGCGTGGTCGCCTTCGGCCCGGAGGTCATCAAGGCCCCCATCCAGCTTGATGGCGTGAGCATCTCCGCCCTCTCCGGTGGCGGCGAGATCAAGGGCCTGGTCATCGGCAACCCCGAGGGTTTCAAGACGCCCAACGCCGTGAAGCTCGGCGTCGCCAGCCTTCAGGTGAAGCCCATGTCGCTGCTCGGCGACAAGATCGTCGTGCAGTCCATCAAGGCCGACGCGGCGGAAATCACCTTCGAGGGCAGTCTCGGCAGCAGCAACCTCGGCAAGATTCAGGAGAACGTGGATGCCTATGTCGCCGCGCTGCTCGGACCCACCGACAAGGGGGGCAAGACGGAGAAGAAGGGCGGGGCCGGCAAGAAGCTTCAGGTGGACGAGATCATCATCTCCAACGCGAAGATCAACCTCAGCATGACCATCCTCGGCGGCAAATCCGCCACCATCCCGCTGCCCGACATCAAGCTCACCAACCTCGGCCAGGGCGCGGACGGCATCACCCCCGCCGAAGTCATCAAAGTGGTGATGAAGGAAGTGATGAGCAAGACCACCACCGCCGTCACCGGCTTCCTCAGCGGCGCGGGCAAGGTTCTGGGCGACGCAGCCAAGAACGTGGGCGGAGCCGCTGCCGACACGGCCAAAGGCGTCACCAAGGGCATCGGCGATTTGTTCAAGAAGAAGTAGGAGCGGCGGTGCAAATCTTGGAGTGCGGCGGCGAGCGGAGCGACGCCAGTTCGGTGTCCACCCTTCAGGGTGCCCGCACGCACCAACACGCTAAAGCGTGGACACCAAACGAAAGCGCCGTCGCCGCTGCGCTCTGCCTACGCACCCCAAACTCACCCCGGCGGCCAGGCCATGTGGCGGCCGCCGAGGATGTGGCAGTGGAGGTGCGGGACGGATTCGCCGCCGTCGGGACCGTTGTTGATGACGAGACGGTAGCCATTCGTGAGGCCGGCCTGCTTGGCGACTTCCGCCGCCTTGAGCAACAGGTGGCCGAGCACCGCGTGGTCGGCGGGCGTGGCCTCGGCGATGCGGGGGATGGGCTTGCGCGGCACGATGAGGATGTGCGTGGGCGCCTGCGGGTGGAGGTCGCGGAAGGCGATGACGTGCTCGTCTTCGTAAACCAAGTTCGCCGGAATCTCCTTCGCGGCGATGCGTTCAAAGAGGGTTTTGCTCATGGGCGAGGCAGGGTGCGGACGTGAAGACAAACGTGAAGATTGGCCAAAAATTCGTTGTGTTGAGACCGTCAGCTTCTATCCACCCAAGTCTTGCTGATCCCTTCATACTCAAATTCAGCCTGCGCTTTGGCATCAACCAGTGATTCATGCCAAGTGTCCGTGACGGATTCCCATTCTGTATCACAGCCGAAAAGATAATAGGCATACTCGCCCTCAACATAACAAATGGCCACCCCAGCCATTGGCCCCATTAATTTTCCAGCGACTACTTGTTTACAATTGCCGGTGAAGCGGTGGCGGCCATCAATCGGCGAGTAACAGACTACACGCGCGTCGCCTATGGTTTCTGGGCACGGCTTCATTCACGGTGGAACTCGTGGCGCTGTCTTATCTCAATTGCCACCAGCATCGCGCCTAGCTCACCACCAGCGCGCAGTCCGCGCGGTGGTTCTCGTCGAGGCACTGGCGGAGGTAGCCTACAATCTGGTCGCTCATCGCGCGGCACCGGTCGCACCAGCGGCGCGCGCCCACGAGGCGCTTCACGCAGTCGTGCAGGCCGTTGAAGCGCACGAGACGCGGGGACTGGCTGAGTTGCTGGCGCATCTCCTCGCGCAGGCGCGGGAAGAAGAGCAGTTCGCCGCCGTCGCCCGTTTCCACCGCGAGTTCGTCCAAGCTCGTCTCCGCCACGGGGCCGGCCAGTTCGGGCGCGGCTTTCGTCTTGGTGCTGGTGACGATGATGCCAATGCCGCGCAGCACTTCCTCCAGCGCGGCGGTGAACTCCGAGATGGTCACGATGTTCTGCTTCCGCTCGACCTTGAAGTAGTGGAGCACGGCGGCGGCGGCCTGCCGGACGATGTCGTGATCAATCTGATCCACGGCCTCGCCGATGACCTCGATGCTCACATCCTCCGCCGAGCAGGGAATGTGCTCGCCGTTGGCGGTCTCAAATACCAGGCAATGGGAATGTAGCTGTATCACTCTTGGCCTCCACTTGTTTGAGCGCGTCAAGGAAGTCCTCCGCCTCCTCGAAGCGCCGGTAGATGCTCGCGTAACGGACGTAGGCGACCTTGTCGAGCTCGCGCAGGCGGGCCATGACCATTTCGCCCAGCGCCTTGCTCGGCACCTCGGAGTCGAACTCGTCGGTGACTCGGTCGGTGATGCTCTCGGCGAGCGCCTCGATTTCGGCGGCGGGCACGGGGCGCTTGGCGCAGGCGGCCTTGAGGCTGCCGAGCAGCTTTTCCTTGGTGAACTCCTCGCGGCGGCCGTCGCGCTTCACGACCATGAGGCCGGCGTGCTCGATCTCCTCGTAGGTGGTGAACCGGTGCGCGCACTTGAGGCACTCGCGACGCCGGCGGATGGTGGAGCCTTCCCGTGAACCCCGGGAATCAATCACTTTGTCATCAAGACAACCGCATTTGGGGCAACGCATATAAGCGCCTGACCACTGCAAATAGACGCTGAGTGTTGGTAACACCCTGCTAATGGTGGCGGCAAGGCTTTTTCCGGGAAGCGAGAAAGGCGGGGACCGAAATAGGTTCAGGGCTGAGTTTCAGCGGGCACGCCCAAAAGCGGTGCTGAAGCCACCGCAGTCCCGATCCCGCCAACGCCAAAGACAACGCGAAGCGTCTGGACTGCGGCGGCTTCAGCGCCGCTTTTCCCTGGCACCCCATCCGCGCAACCGCAGCGCGTTGCCGATGACCACCACGTCGGACAAGCCCATCGCCGCCGCACACAGGACTGGACTCAGCAGGCCCAGAGCAGCCAGCGGGACGGCGGCGGCGTTGTAGAAGAACGCCCAGAAGAGGTTTTGCTTGATGGTGCGCAGCGTCGCCTGCGCGAGGCCGAGCGCCTCGGGAATGGCCTGGATGTCGGACTGTAGGAGGATGATGTCCGCCGCCTCGCGCGCCACGTCGCTCGCCAACGCGACGGCGATGCCGAGGTCCGCCTGCTCCAGCGCGGGCGCGTCGTTGATGACGTCG
>JBAYGL010000153.1:0-10720 GCA_041666725.1 Limisphaerales bacterium | reverse complement strand
TGGACAACACAGTAACATGCATCGCTCAAACCAAGGATGGGGCGATGTGGTTTGGAACGGTGCGTGGCGAAGTTATCCGACACTCAGGCGGTCAGACGCGGGTCTTTACCCGTGCAGAAGGGCTGTCCGGGAATGCGCTTAGCGGCCTGGCCGTGGATGTGGAAGGACTGCTGTGGGCCGCCACAGACGGGTGGGTGGGCACTCTGGGCGACGGCAGGTTTGAGCAGCACTCATGGGATGTGGTTGGCGAAGTGGTCCTGACGGCCGGGCGTCTAACTGGAGTCTGGCTGGCAGACAGCATGGGGCTTGCGCGATTGTCCAGAGTGTCGGGACAGTGGTTCTGTAAGACGCCAAACTCGGGAAGGGTTCGGGCGGTTTTGGAGGATCTGGACGGTTCGATCTGGCTTGGCCTGCACAACGGGGGACTGCTGCGGGTGACCGAAGGACAATTCGATTCAATTGGAGTGGATGAGGGGGGCGAGGCTGATCCAGTGCTTGCATTGGGACGTGATGAAGAGGGGAATCTCTGGGTCGGCACCCAGAATGGCGGCCTGAGCCGGTTGAGGCAGCGGGTGATTGGCCTGCTGGACAAGCGCAACGGCCTGACGCAAGACAATGTTCTTTCGGTCTGTGAGGACTCCAGCGGGGGAGTCTGGCTGGGGACGGATGCAGGCCTGCACCGGGTCCAGCCTGGTGGGGAGCTGACGCGTTTCAGCGTGGAACATGGACTGAAGAACGAACACATCACGGCAGTATGGGAGGATCGGCGGCGAGTGTTGTGGGTGGGGACATGGGGAGGAGGATTGTTTCGCCGCAACGGGGAGCGTTTTGAACCGGTGGCAGGAGAGCGGAAACAAGAGCGGCGATTCATCCGGTCCATCTACGAGGATGACTTGGGAAGAATTTGGGTAGGCACGCAGCTCAAGGGGGTATTCTGTTTTGAAGCATCCGGGGTGAAGGCCTACGGCTCCGGCATGGGACTGGCTCACTCGGATGTGCGGGCCATCTATCGGGATCGAAGCGGGGGGGTGTGGTTTGGCACAGGAGGCGGAGGACTGGGCTGTCTGCGTGACGGGAAGATTTCAATGCTTACATCAGCCCATGGTCTGCCGAGTGATCATGTGCGGGTGCTGTTTGAAGACGAGAAGGGGGCCCTGTGGGTTGGAACTGGCGGGGGGCTGGCGCGCGTGCAGGCTGGCAAGGTGGTGTCCATACGCACGGAGCAGGGTCTGCCGGACAATTTTATTTCCCAGATTTTCAAGGACCGGCGGGGAACCTTCTGGTTCGGTTCGAACCGCGGAATATTCCGGGTGTCGGCGCAGGAATTGGAGCGGGTGGCGGACGGGGAGAGTTCCGTCATGCGTTGTTTCATCTACAACAAGGCCGAAGGGCTGGGCGGGCGCGAATGCAACGGCGGATTTCAGCCCGCCGGTTGTCAGACTCGCGACGGTCGCCTGTGGTTTCCCACGCCCAAGGGGGTGGCAATTGTCGACCCCGGCAACTTGCGGCGGAACGCGCGTCTTCCCCGCGTCATGATTGAAGAAGTCCTCGCCGACGGGAAGCCGCTGGCCCTGGGCATCGGTCGGGATGAGGCGGACGGGGCGGATGTGGATGAGGTGACACACGAGGTGTTGCCCCGCGCCGGTCAGGTTCATGTGCCGGCCAACTGCCAGCGGCTGGAAATCCGCTACACCGGGATCAATTTCTCCGCCCCGCGCCGCATTCAATTCCAATACCGGCTTGGAAACGGGAAAGGTGACTGGGTGGAGGCGGGAGTGGAGCGGGTTGCCGTCTATCTCCAGCCGGCCTCCGGCCGTCGCCTGTTCCAAGTCCGCGCCGTCAGCAGCGATGGCGTGTGGAGTGAAATCAGTCGAGGTCTGCGGGTGACCGTGGAAACTCCGTTTTGGCGAACTTGGTGGTTTCTGGGGATCACTGGCGCGGCACTCGTCGGATTGCTGGCTCATGGGGTTCGTCTCGTCTCGTTGCGGAAGATTCGGCGCGCGGTTGAGCTTCTGGAGCAGCAGCAGGCTTTGGCTGCAGAGCGTTCCCGCATTGCCTCGGACATGCACGATCAGCTGGGGTCGCGCCTCACTCAGTTGAGCCTGCTGGGTGAACTGGCCCTGCGGGAGGCCGCCTCGCCTGAATCGGTCGCCCGGCATTTGGATAAGATCACCGCTCAATCGCGTGAAGTGGCCAAGTCGCTGGACGAGATCGTCTGGACGGTCAACCCCGGCAACGACACGCTGGAGCGAACCGCTGCTTACATCGTTCATTTCACCGAGGAATTCTTCGAGCCCACGCTGGTGCGCTGTCGTCTGGACGTGCCTGCGAATCTGCCCGAATGCACCTTGTCCGCCGACCACCGTCATCAGCTGTTTCTTGCATTCAAGGAAGCCCTGACCAACGTGGCCAGACATGCGGCGGCCACGGAGGTGGAGGTGCGCCTGTCCGCTGGTCCGCAGTGGATGGAACTGAGCATCCGCGATGACGGACGTGGATTTATCCCGACGAAAGCCATTGGCAACGGTCTGGGCAACATGCGCGCGCGCATTGAAGGCATGGGAGGACGTTTCGACCTTTCCAGCCAGCCGGGCGCGGGCACCCGCCTCACCTTTCGTATTCCGCTGGCACCCGTAGCAATGTCGGGGAAAGATGTGTCCCCCAGCGCGGTTGGTTCCGAGCCCGCCTGCACCAACATTCAAAACAGCTAGAATCCCTTTCACCAATCCGATCCATATGCCTATCCGCGTGTCCATTGTTGAAGACGACGACGAAGTGCGCCAAAGCCTGGCCGTGTTGCTAAACGGGTCGGAGGGTTTCCTGTGTGTCAGTGCGCACCGCACCGCCGAGGATGCGCTGGCGGCGATACCCGGGCTCGCGCCTGACGTGGTGTTGATGGACATCAACCTCCCGCGCTTGTCCGGGATTGAGTGTGTGCGACAGCTCAAGGAGCGCCTGTCCACCCTCAAGTTCCTCATGCTCACCATGTATGAGGATTCGGATTTGATCTTCAAGTCCCTGGGAGCCGGGGCCAGCGGGTATCTGCTCAAACGCACGTCGCCTGCCAAAATAATGGAGGCGATTCAAGAATTGCAGTCCGGGGGCGCACCCATGAGCAGCAAAATTGCACGGATTGTAGTCCAACATTTCCAAGACCGGGCGGTCCCTGCTCCCGAAACGGCCCGCCTCACCCAGCGCGAACGCGAACTTCTCGACCTGTTGGCCAAGGGCTATCGCTACAAGGAAATCGCGGAACAGCTCTCCATCAGCTTCGACACCGTCCGCGCGCATCTTCGCAACATTTACGACAAGCTACAGGTCCGCTCGCGCACCGAGGCCGTCGTGAAATATCTTCAGCCTTGAGTTCGCGCGGTTGATCCAACCGAGGCGTCAGTTTTCGAGCTGCACCTTGTGGGTTTTGGAGTCTGTGCGTCACCCTCACGCATCATGCGTGAAATGTCTGCGATCAAGCTCGGTTTCAGGCTGTAACTCGTTGATTTCCACGGCTCGCCATTTATGCCTATTCCGGTTCATGTGGTTCTGGTCGCATCGCCCTAAAAGACTACCCAATCATTCAGGAAAACTGTTCTTCAATTTTTTGCAACACTCTTTCTGTGAACGTGTTGCATTTGATTTACTCGCTGGCGCCCGGCTTTCATTCAGTTCAGTTCAAGTGGCCATGCTCAGATTGTTGGCTCTTTGAGTGCTAGTGGTTGGCATGCCGAAAGTCGGGACCCGATGAAAACTACTTCATGGACCCGCTGACCAGACAAAAAGAACAAAAAATGAAAAACCTACGCAGCAAGAAAATCGGGGCGTTCACGCTCATCGAGCTCCTCGTCGTGATCGCCATCATCGCCATCTTGGCCGGCATGCTCCTGCCCGCCCTCGCCAAGGCCAAGGCCAAGGCGGCCCGCATCAAGTGCGCGAACAACCTCAAGCAGGTGGGTCTCGCCTTCCGCGTGTTCTCCAACGACAACGACGACCGCTTCCCCTATCGCGTCCAGACGGCGAATTACCTCGCCAACGCTGGAATCTACAACGCTGCCGGTGCGATCCCGAACACCTCCACCGCTGTGAACCAGCGTGCGTGGGCTCACTTTTTGACGATGTCCAACGAGCTTGGATCGGCGAAAATCCTGATGTGCCCCGGTGATCGCTCGAAGCTGAACACCATGGCCAGTGATTACACGACGAACACGACCACCAGCTTCAACAGTCCGGCGGGTGTTAATCTGGACAACGCCACCGCTACGTCCGTGGGCAAGGACTACTCGCTGTCCTACATGGTTGGCTTGAACGCTGACGAGACAGCCCCCAACGTCATCCTCTCCGGCGATAGTAACCTCAAGCTAGTTGATACGGGAACGGTCCAAGTCTCGGCCCAAGCTGCAATCAGCGGCGGCGGCGCTGTCTATGTCACCAACACTGTCCCGACGAACATCAAGGCGGCGTGGGTTGTGGGCAGCACGACGGCGAACCTGCAGGCGCACCACGACGTGGCCGGCAACGTGACGCTCTCCGACGGCAGCGTGCAGCAGCAGTCGGGGTCTGCTGTTCAGACGCAGTTGCAGCAGGGCGCGCAGTCGATGGGTGGAGGATCACAGCCCTTCGTCTTTCCGCTGCAGTAATGCGGATGTCGTGACGTTTCTCGACCTGCTCTCAAGGGGCACCCGAAAGGGTGCCCTTTTTTTGTGACTTTCCAAAGTCAGAAGGCCATCGGAGATCGCAGTGGGCTTCGATCAAAAACCGTTTTTCAGATATGGACGTAACGGAAGCAAATCAGGATTTCGATTATCGCGGGCATGGTCACGGCATGAATTGAACCCCCACCGGCTCGCGCTCGAAATCGTTTGCCGACATGAGCGGCTGAGGCAGCAGCCCGCCCAGCGCCGCGACGAAGCGGTCGGGGATGACCTCCATCCGGGTGTTGTAGTAGGTGGCAATCTCGTTGAAGTAACCCCGCGCCAGTGCGATCCGGTGCTCGGTGTCCACGAGGGATTTCTGAAGGTCAAGAAAGGCCGGTTGCGCCGTCAGTTCCGGGTATGCTTCGCGGACGGCGACGATAACCTTCGTGCAAGCCGCGTAGTCCGGCCCGGCGACACCGGGTGGCGTGGCGGTTTGCTGTGCGCGGAGCAGGGCGATGCTTTCCTGCAACTTCGCCTCGTGGTCGCGCAGGCCGGTGACGGTGGCGACGAGGTTCGGGATGAGGTCGAAGCGGCGCTTGAGCTGCACATCCACCTGCGCCCAGCCCTGCCGCACGCGCTGGCGAAGGTCAACGAGGCTGTTGAATACCATCCATACCCAGCCGAGTGCGACCGTGACACTGAAGCCCAACAAGGGCAGCAGATAGACCGGCCACTGCCGCTGCAAATCGCGGCCCTGCACGCCATCGCGCCACACAAAGCCGCCGACCGCCAGCACGAGGCCGAAGCCGAGCCAGCCCCAGAACGCCCACGCGAAGCCCGAGCTGATTTGCTGCTCGCTGCGGGTCGAAATGAGAAACAGCGGCGCGCTTTTGTCCGCCGCGATTTCCGGAGCGACCACGTCCTCCCGCTCGCGCGACTGCCCCATCACGTAGATGGGCGTGTGCAGGGGGAGTGCGTGCTCGTGGAAATGCCTGCGGCCCGTCGAGTGCGCGATGCCCCCCGCCGGACCTTTGCCGTAGTAGAGCGGATCCCAGCTCGTGCAGGTCTGGTCGAAAACGCTCAACGCCTCGATCTCCGCGCCCTCGGGCCGCACCAGCACCGCGCCGCAGTCGTCATTGAGGTAGAAGGGGATCAGCTCCCCACCGCTGGCCACCGTGGTCCAGCCGCTCTCCGTGCGCGTGCGCGTCTGCATCTTGCCCTCGCTGTCGGTGTAGGTTTCGGTGACCGTGCGTTGCCAGTGCTCTTCCACGCCCCACGAATATTGCGCGCAGCGGCACTCTGCGAGAAAGCTCCTGAGCGGGGAGTCAATCTCCACCGAACCCTTCAACTCGACCAGCCCGATGAAAACGCCGGTGGTCTTCGACGTGGGCAGGTTGTCCACGAGCCGGCGGCGTTTGCCCGCGCGCAACGCGCCCAGCAGGCACAGGAAGCCCAGCACACAGCCGAGCAGCGGCAGCCACGGGGCGAACTCGTTCATGGGCCTTGGCTATAGCAAAGCCGGGCGGGGGAAGGACACTACAGAAAGCGGACAGGAGTGGAGGCGGACGGCGCGCGTTGGAAAAGCGGCGGTGAACGCGCCGCAGTCCAGACGCTTCGCGAATCCGGATCGCCGTTGAACTCGCGCCCGCGTCTGGACTGCGGTGGCTTCAGCACCGCTCTTGTTCGAGGTGGGCAGACACGCCGGCGGTCTTCTCCAATAGCTCGCCCAGATTTCTCAATGATGACATCTCAACAATCGCCTGCTAAACCATGCGCCGATGAAACGCAAAACCACCTCGCCCGGCCCGCGCTATCAAGCTCTGATTCAGTTGCTCCGCACGGCGGAGGAGCTGTGGAATGCCAGCCGCGTTTTCTTCGCCCGGTGGGACCTCAGTCCCAGCCAGTTCAATCTCCTCAACGTCCTCACTGATTTCCCCGGTGGCTGCACGCAGTCGGACTTGAGCCGCCAGCTCATCATGCACCGCTCGAACGTGACGGGCTTGGTGGACCGGCTCGAAGAGCGCGGGCTGGTCGCACGCAAGGAGAACGCCGACGACCGCCGGGCGTGGCTCGTGGTGCTCACGCCCGCCGCACGCAGGCTGCTCGCCGAGATTTACCCGCACTACTACACCGCTGCCGAGGAAGTCTGGGGGAAACTCCCGGCAGCGCGCGCGGAAAAGCTTCTCACCGAACTCGCCGTCATCAGCGACAACGCCACTCGCGCCGCCCAAGCCAATTCCTAAATCCATTTCATGAAATCCTTCCGCAACTATCCGCTTCTGCTCATCAGCCAGTTCCTCGGCGCGCTGGGCGACAACGCCATCCTCGCCATCATCCTCGGCCCGGTGATGAAGTCCTTTGCCGAAGGCAGGATCACCAGCCAGGACCAGAGCGTGGCGAACATCTTCTTCACCAGCCTGCTGTTCATCCCGTATCTGCTCTTCGCTTCGCTCGCGGGCTTCGTGAACGACCGTTTTCCAAAGACCCGCTGGCTTGCGGCGGGTAACGCAATGAAACTCGCCGGCACCGCGCTGGTTGCCACGCATGTGGCGGTCGGCGAGTGGACGCTGGCGGCGGGCTACTTCGTCGTCGGCATCGGTGCGTGTTTCTACTCGCCGGCCAAATACGGCATCCTGCCGGAAATTGTCCCGACCGAGAAACTCGTGAAGGCCAACGGGATGGTCGAGCTGCTCACGCTCGTGGCGATTCTCTTCGGCAGCATCGCCGGTTCGGTCGTCGCGGACGGAGTCAACAAGGGCAACATCACTTCGCTTGGAGCCTACGGCATCGTCTGCGGCATCTATGGCCTGTCGCTGACGCTCAACCTTTTCATGGAGCGCACGCCGTCGTATCCCGAGGTGCAGTTTCGCGGGAGCACGGGCGAGTTCTTCCGCAATTTCAGCCACCTTTTCCGTAGCGCGCGACTGCGCCGGGTGCTGGTCGGCACGGGCCTGTTTTGGATTTGTGGCGCGCTGCTCAAGATGAACTTCCAGCCGTGGGGCCAGCAGGTCTTGAAGCTGGAGACCATGACGCAGGTTGCGCTGCTGGGCCTGTGGTTGAGCCTCGGCGTCATGGCAGGCAGCGTGTTGGCCGGCCAGCTTCACAAGGTCGGCGACCTCCGCACCACGCGGCGTTACGGGGCGCTGCTGGCAGTGGCCATCGCGCTGCTCGGCGCGGTGAAGTGGCTCACCGGCGTCGGACTGCCGTGGCCGAAGCCCTTCGCCATCGGCGTGCTCATTGTTGCGGGCCTGTTCGCCGGCCTGTTCCTCATCCCGCTCAACGCCGCGCTCCAGGCCGAGTCGCACCAGGACAAGCTCGGCAAGACCATCGCCACGCAAAACTTCATCGAGAACACCGCGATGCTCGCCGCCGGCGTGTTCGCCTGGGTGAACGTGAAGAAGGGCTTCGACCCGTCGCAACTCTTCTACTGCCTCGCCGTGCTGGTCGCCGTGGTCGTGGCGTGGCTGAGGATTCCGGAGCGGGAGGAGGACCAGCCCATCCTATGAAAACAGACGACGCATCAGCGAACGGGCCTGCGCCAGCAGTCGTGATGAGCGACGCAGCCGTTCCCTCTCACCCCGGCCCTCTCCCGGCGGGAGAGGGCCGGGGTGAGGGAGAATGCTTGGCAAAGCCGATGGGCTGGCGCGCAGCCGTTGGCTGGGGGGCGCTGGCCGTGGCGTGTTTCCACCTCGCGTTCCTCTTTCCGGCGCTGGCCTTCCTCATCGCAGTCTATCTCTTCGGCGTGTTCAGGCTGTCTGAAATCGCCACGCCACGCCGGGCGATGTGGGCTGGCGTGACGGTGGGTTTCCTGTGCTTCGGGCCGCAACTGGGTTTCTTCTACACCATCTTCGGCATGTCGGCGGCGGCGCTCTGGGCGGTGCTGGCGTTCTGGTTGGGGATGTATGTGATGACACAGCATCTTGTCCGCGCCCGCTTTGGCGTGAAGGTGGCGACATGGCTGGCCCCCGTGCTGTGGATGGGTTTCGAGTTCTTTCGCAGCGAACTTTACTTCCTCCGGTTCACCTGGCTGGGTGCAGGCTACGCATTTGCCGAGGGGCCAAACCTCGCGCTGATTTACTGGCCGGGCGTATATGGCGTCGGCTTCCTGCTCATGGCGTCGGGTGCGTGGCTGGCGTTGCTGCCTCGCAGGGCCCTTTTAGTCGGCACTGCTTGTGCCTTGGTGCTGCTGGCATTGCTCTGCAGCCTGTCACTCACTTCACCTGTCGCAGAGTCGTCCGATGCCCGGCCGGTGCGCGTGGCCGCGATTCAAATCGAGCACAAGCACGACCTCGAAGTCCTCGAAGCGCTGAAGTTGCTCCGCGCGAATCATCCCGAGGCTGAAGTCCTCGCGCTGAGCGAGCTTGCCTTCGACGGCGTCGTGCCCGCACGGGTTCTCAAATGGTGTGCGAAGGAGAAAGTTAATCTGATCGCGGGTGGCAAAGACCCCGTGAGCGCGGACGGCAAGGTGTTCTACAACTCCGTCTTCATCGTCGGACCCGATGGCAACGTCATCCACAAGCAGGCCAAGACGATTCCCATTCAACTCATGGCCGACGGTCTGCCCGCGCCGGATCAAACTCTCTGGAACTCACCGTGGGGCAAGCTCGGCTTCTGCATCTGCTACGACAAGAGCTTCACCAGCGTCACCGACAAACTGGTGCGACTCGGTGCGCAGGCGCTCATCGTGCCCACGGCGGACGAAATCGAGTGGGGTGCCTGCGAGCACCGGCTCCACGCGCGCATTGCGCCGGTGCGGGCGGCGGAGCATCGCCTGCCTGTGCTGCGGGTTGCCAGCTCCGGCATCTCGCAGCTCATAGAGCGCGACGGCCGGGTGACGGCCACGGCTTCCTATCCGGGCGACCTTGCGCTCCTGAGCGGCACGCTCCGGCTTGGCGAAACAGGTCGCATCCCTCCTGACCGCTGGCTTGGCCGTTTCTGCGCCTGGTCAAGCTGGGCGCTGCTCGGTTGGTTTGCCTTTGCTGCGTTCCACCAACGCAAACATCCTTCCCCCGCCTCCTCGAAATCATAATCTTACTCTTAATCCTAATCCTGTTCCTCCCTGCCACATGAAATCCTTCCTCCGCCTTCTGGCCCGGGTGCTCTTTCGCTTCCGCGCGTTCAACGAGGACGCGCTCCGCGCGCCCGGGCCGGTGCTGCTCGTTCCGAACCACACGTCTTGGTTTGACTGGCTCTTTCTCGGCGTGTGCCTGGGGGACGACTGGAAGTTCGTCACCTCCAGCACCACGGCGGAGAAGTCGTGGTTCCACAAGTTTGTCATGGTGAACTCGCGCACGTTCCCCATCGACAACGCCTCGCCCTACGCCGTGAAGCACATGGCGGAATTCCTCTCCAAGGGCGGCAAGCTCGTGCTCTTCGCCGAGGGCCGCCTCTCGAAGACGGGCACGCTGATGAAGCTCTTCGACGGCACGGGCTTCCTCATCCACAAGACGCACGCGAAGGTCATCACGGCCTACCTGCGCGGCCCGCAACGCCTGCCGTTCTCACCGAACACAGGCTGGAAACGGTGCTTCCCCAAGGTCACTGCACATTTCAGCGAAGTCCTGACCGCGCCACGGGAAGAACACTTGAGCACGTCTCAGAGCCGTTCGCTCTTCACCCGCTGGCTGCGCGACCAGATGGTCGGCCAGCAGTTCGCCGCGGAGATGGAGTTCGGCCCGGCGACGGTGCCCGCGGCCATCGCGGCAGCCGCGTCTGATGAGCCGGGCAAGGTCATCCTCGAAGACGCGACGCAGGCAAAGCTCACGTATCGCAGGCTGTTCGTCGGCGCGCGGCTGATGGGCGAAGTCATCCGTGGCCACGTTCGTGAGAACGCGGCCGCGAACCACATCGGCGTCCTGCTCCCGAACGTCAACGCCACGCCGGTCATCCTGCTCGCGTTGTGGCAGCTCGGCAAAGTCCCCGCCATCCTCAACTTCTCCACCGGCACGGCCACGATGCTCGCCTGCGCCGAGCTGGCGGGGCTGAAGCACATCCTCACCTCCCGCGCCTTCATCAAACGCGCCAAGCTGGACATCGAGCCGCTGGAGAAGGCCGGCGTGGAACTTGTTTACCTCGAAGACCTCCGCGAGAGT
>JBAYGL010000152.1:0-10734 GCA_041666725.1 Limisphaerales bacterium | reverse complement strand
ATCGTCAGAAGCCCGCCGAGCGCGGCCACAACGACCAGCAGAAACGTCCAAGTCGCCTGCATGGCCGCACCGTCTCCCGAAGCATCCGCCCTGGCAACCGCGATTTCGTCTGATCGGCTTCATTTCAGGGCATCTGCTGACGCACGGGCAGGTGATCAAGGTTGGCACCTTCTGGCAGCGCCCGCCCCGCCACGGCGCAAATTGGATTCCCCTTCGCGCGGGTTTGCGGCAGCCTCCCGCCAGCAATCACCGATGGACATTGTTTTCAAGTGCCCGCTCTGCGAGCAGGACTTCCGCGTCGAGGCCGCACTGGCGGGCACGGAGTTCCGGTGTCCGACCTGCCTCAAGGTGTCGCTCCTGCCCGACGCACCTGAAGAACCCGCCACGCCTCCGCCTCCGCCGGCTTCGCCAGCGAAGCCGCGCATCGTGAAGCCGGGAGGCCTGCCGCCGCCTTCCGTGCCAAAGGTTGTGATGCGCGATGGTCCCGGGTCCGAGGACGCCCGGCTGGCGCGCGGGCTCACGGAGGCTTACCAGCGCGTCACTGCGGAGGTGGGCAAGCTCATCGTCGGCCAGGAGGATGTCATCGAGCAGCTGCTCATCGCGATCTTCGCGCGCAGCCACTGCCTGCTGGAGGGCGTGCCCGGCCTGGCCAAGACCTACATGGTCAAGACGCTTTCCGAGGCGCTCCAGCTTTCCTTCCGCCGCGTGCAGTTCACACCGGACCTCATGCCGGCGGACATCACCGGCACGGACGTGATCCAGGAGGACCCCGCGACCGGTCAGCGCAACCTGACCTTCCTCAAGGGTCCGCTCTTCGCGCAGATGATCCTCGCCGACGAGATCAACCGCTCGCCGCCCAAGACACAGGCCGCCCTCCTCGAGGCGATGCAGGAGCACAGCGTCACCGTCGGCGGGCGCACCTACAGGCTGGACCAGCCGTTCTTCGTGCTCGCCACGCAGAACCCCGTCGAGCAGGAGGGCACCTACCCGCTGCCCGAGGCGCAGAAGGACCGCTTCATGTTCCATGTGCGGGTGGACTACCCGACCCGCGAGCAGGAGCGCGAAATCATCAAGCGGACCACCAGCGCCTACTCGGCGGACATTGATCCGGTCGTCACCGGCGAGGAGGTCATCGCGATCCAGAAAATCGTCCGCAAGGTCCCCGTGCCCGACCACGTCACGGATTTCGTTCTGGACCTCGTGCGTCGCGCGCGGCCCACGGACAAGGATGCAACCGCGTTTACGAAGGAACTCATCGCGTGGGGGCCCGGCCCGCGCGCGTGCCAGCAGCTCATCCTCGGAGGCAAGGTCCGCGCCGTGCTGCGCAACCGCCATCACGTCACGGTGGAGGACATCGAGGCGCTCGCGTTCCCCGTGCTGCGCCACCGGATCGTGCCCACGTTCAACGCCGAGGCCGAGGGCATCAAGGTGGACGACATCATCGCCCGGGTGCTGAAGGAAACGCCCCGTCACGGGGCGAAGCGGGTGATGTGAAGGACGGGCGTGCTCCGTCCGTTGCGCTCACTTTTTGGGCATCGACGGTGTTGCGCCCTGGACCTGCTCGCCGCCCTTCAACCACTCCGGCACGACGATGTCCCTGCTCTTGATCGCCGCCTCGTCGCCGCGCCACTGGAAGCCGGCCTGTTCGAACGCGCCGCGGTTGGCCTGGAGGAATTCCAGCAGCCGCGCGGCCAGGTGGTGGTTCACGGAATCCTTGCGCACCGCGAAGGGCTGGACCGCCTTCGCGCCCGCGTGCTGGATGGGGAAGAACTCGACGTGCTCCGCCTGCGGCGCGGCGTTCACGCGGTAAACGATGGCCGCCTCCAGCCCGCCCGCGCGCATCTGGTTGATGAGGAAGTCCGCCGTGGGCACCTCGACGACGACGTTCTTGCGGACGGCTTCGAGCAGGCCGGTCTGCTTGAGCATCCCGCGCGTCATGAAGCCGAGCGTGCTCTGCTCGGCGTTGCACAAGCCCACCTTCAGGCCCGGCAGCGCGAGGTCGGCCAGCGTGCGGACGCCCTTCGGATTGCCCTTTCGCACCGCGATGCCGATGTCCGTCTGCGTCAGCATCACGGCCTCGGGGAACTGCTCGGCCACGGGCGGCACGAAGCACAAATCGCACGCGTAGTAGGCGTCGGGGAACTTCGGGTGGCTCGCGTCGCCCATCGTCTTCATCGTGGCGCAGAGGATGCCGCAGCCGTTGAAGACCGTGGTGACGTTCACGCCCTCGCGGTCGGCGAACAGCCGCAGCAGCTTCTCGATCGCCGGCCGGTTCACGCCGCCGCTGTAGAGGATCAGCTCGGGCTTCGCCGCCCACGCGTCGCCGCCGGCGGGCGTGAAACCGCCGGCCTTGAAAATCGCGCCGCCCTTTTCGGGCGCGGCGAGGTAGCGCGCAAACTTGAGCGCCGCCGCCGGCTGCGTGCCGGCGGCGATCACGGTCGCGCTCGCGTTCTCGACCTTCGCGTCCAGCTCCGGCACGTGCACGGCGGCAAGGCCCTTGAACTGGCCGACGATGGAATCCCAGACGACCGCGGCGTCCACCGCGCCGAGCGCGAGATCGCCGGCGATTTCGTTGACGGTCGGCTTCATCACGGCGGCGTGCCGCGCCATCGCATCCCACTGCGGGCCCAGCGCGGCGCGGGTCGCCTTGCCGATGCTCGCCGCCTCGGGATTCGCGAGCGCGACCTTCACGTCGGCGCGCAGCAGGTCGGCCAGCGCGCGGATGTTCTTCGGGTTGCCCGCACGCACGGCGATGACCGGGGTCTGGCGTGCGAGCGGCAGGACTTCGCGCACGACGCCGAGCTTGCGCGCATCCGCCACCGCGCCGTCGTCGGCCGTGATGAACAGGTCGCCGCGACGCGCGACGCGGATCTGGCTCAGGAGCGTGCCCGTGCCGCCGAATTGAATCTGCGCCTCCACGCCGAACTCACGCCGATACTCCGCCGCCGCCTCCTCGACCGGCTTCTTCAGGCCCGCCGCGCAGTAGATCGTGAGCGGAGCCTGCGTGGTCGGGCTGGCTTGCTGACCACGGTTGAGCAAGGCCAGAACCGCGAGACCGGCGGCCAGCACCAGCAGAAGGACGGCGAGTTTTTTCATGTCGGGCTGGCGGAAACATACCCGTGAACGGGCATCAAGCGGCACAAAAAAAGAGCGGCCTGGATGATCTGCGGGCGCATCTCGCTTTCTTGCAGCCCGGAGGGCTGACAGCCATTAGCCGGGGGTTGAGCCAAGCGATACCCCCGGTCGGATGCAGGGAAAAGAAGGCACCCTGAAGGGGTGTCAGCCCGGGGCGAACGAACCGGCTGCGACCCCTGCCGGGGTCGGGTCGCCATGCACCCTGATTCCGGGGGTGGCGTCGCCAGGCTCCTTACCCCCGGCTAATCGCTGGCATCGCTTCGCGATAGCAGAGTGTTCATTCGTCTGGATGCTTGCATGAAATTGAGATGCCCAACAGCCCGCTCAGGACCGCACGGCCTTACTCCGAAGCTGAATGAGCCCGCGATCCCGCCCGCCGCCAGAGCAGCAGGCAGCCGCAGCCCGTCAGCAGGGAGACCAGCGCGCCGATGCGGAAGGGCCAGTCCACGTAGTCGAGGCGGATGGTGCTCTTGCCGGCGGGGATGGGAACGGCTTGGAAGGCGCGGTTGGCGCGGAGCACGGGCACAGGCTGGCCGTTCACCGCCGCTCGCCAGCTTGGGTAGAAGTTCTGCGCGATGACCAAGACAGTCGGCGCGGCGGCTTCTGTTTCGATTTCGATGATGCTCGTTGCCCCCGCGTCCGTGTCGGCGGTTTGCAACCGCCGTCCGTGGCTGTCGTTGCTCGCAGGCGGCGATTGCAAATCGCCGGCACGGGGCTGGAAGTGCCGGACGCGGACGGAGGCAGTGACTCGCTCGGTTCGATTGTTCGAGGAAAACGCCGAGATGAACACGGCTTCGCGCGGGTTCCAATTCGGTCCGAGCAGCGCCCCCACCGATTGCGACCCATCGTCGTAGGATTGAATCTTCTGACCTGCGCTTACCAACGGCATCGCCGTTTCTTGCCGCTCCCACTGCATCAGCTCACCCGGCTTGGTCGTGTGCGTCACGCCGAGGAAGTCCATGAGGTTCGCGGGCGCGGGGTTCGTGGTGCCGTAGAGGAAATACTCCACGTCGTTCCACTCGCGTGTCACGAGCGTGGACGCGCCGTTCACCTTGGGCAGGCCGTCGAGCAAGTTCAGGTTGCCCCAGAACGCCAGCCGCTGGCCGATGAAGTCGTCGTAGAACTTCGGCACCATCCGCGTGTGCAGCGCCCGCTCGGCCAGCGGACTGAGCATGAGGCGCGACTCGCCAAGCTTCGGCGCGGGCGTGAGAGCGCCCTTGCTGGCGTGGTAGGCGGCGGCCAGGCCCGGCTCGAAGGCGGAGGCGGGGATGGTGGGGTTGAGGTCGGGCAGGGAGGTGGAGCCGCAAAGCGGAATCATGATCAACACTAGCAATGGGGTCCAGCGGTCGAGCCGGTGATTCTGATAAAACATAGGCACCGGAGAAAGCATCAACCAGAAGGTGACAGGCAGCGTTTCCAACAGCAGGCGGATAGTTTTGCTACGGTTGACGGTTTCGTTTGGCAAGATGTCGCCTTCAAGCGCAGCTACCAACCCAAGGGCGAAAACCAAACCGACGACAGCGAGGGAACTTTTTGCATCGTATAAAATGGAACGCTCTGCCGCTGCCTGATCGGAAGTCGGCTGTTCAAAGAGGTGGCGAATCCCCCACGCCGCCAGCAGCGGCACCGTGAACGCCGCCAGCAGCAGCGCCTTCACCGGGAAGCGCATCACGCCCAGCGGCAGCACTTCGCGCAGCCAGCGCCAGAGCACGAAATTGTCGCCCATCGCCAGCAGCACGGTCAGCAGCGTCGCTCCCGCGAGCAGGCGCACTTCCCACACGCCTTCCGTTGGGTGTCCACGCTTCAGCGTGTCCGCGCCGTCCGACACCCTGAAGGGTGGACACCCAGCACCGCGCAGCCCGATGCGCCACACCGCCAGCAGCGCCAGCGTCAGCGGCACGATGCCGAGATAGACCGACGGGAAGAACGACTGCCCGATCATCACGAACACGCCCTGCTCGGTCTGGAAGTTCATGAAGAGCGGGAAGAACAGGTTCACCCAGCCCCAGCCCGGCAGCGACCAGAAGGTGTTCACCGCGTCCCCGCTGCGTTGCGAAAGCGAGAGGAGCTGGAAGAAGGGCAGGAGCTGCGCGGCGCACAGGCCGGTGATGAGCGCGATGACTGAGACGTAGCGGCGAACTGTGGGGAAGTAATCAGTATTCAGTATCCAGTGTTCAGTCTTTGCCTCGGATTGTCCAAGAGGTGCGGCAGACTTCACACCCTTACTGAACACTGAACACTGAACACTGAACACTTCCGTCACCAGCAGTGCCGCAAGCAACCCCCACGTCAGCAAGATAATCTCCGGCGCGCCGGAGAGCATCTGCATCGCACCGGCCAGCGCGGCGAGGACGATGCTTCGCCCGCCTTCCTGCCACGCGCGCCGCGTCGCGAGCACGACCCACGGCATCCAGCCCAGCGCGACGAGGTAGTTCGGATAGATGACGCAGCCCAGCACCAGCCCGCTGAAGACGAACGCCACGCCCGCCACCGCCGCGCCGAAGCGGCTGCCCGTCCACCGCTCCGCCAGCGCGCGCATGCCCATGCCGCCGAGGAACAGGTGCGCGACGCAGAAAAATCCCAGCGACCACGGCAGCGGCAGCAACAGGTAAATCAACGAGCCGGGGTAGAGCGTTTGCGTGTTCCACTGCGCGAGGAACGGTGCGCCGCAGTTCACGTAGGGATTCCACAGCGGAAAGAAGTCGCCGCTCCAGAAACACTCGCGATGGAAATGCGCGAACGGATAGCCGAGGAACCCGTAGTCGCGGTAGAAGAACGCCTCGCCGCCGAACAACACGCGCCAGAACGTGACCGCCAGCAGCGCGGCGAGCACGAGGGCGAAGCGGCCCGGCGTGAGCCAGGCGTCCGATGCGCCGGGGTCCGACGCGCCTGGGTCTGGGGTCTGGGGTCTGGGGTCTGGGGTTTGGGTGTCGAGATTCACGGTGTTATTTTCCTCGTAGGAGACGACGTCAGGAGTCTCCAACTTTCTCCGGAGATGAAGCGAGACTCCTCACGTCGTCTCCTACAGGATCTCTTCCGCCGCGCCACCAGAGGAAACCACACAGTGCCAAACCCGCCAGCGAAATCCCGACGCCGAGTCGGAACTTTTCATCCACATACACGAGGCGGACGGTGTGCCTGCCCGCCGGGACTGCGAGCGCTTGGAAGGCGTAGTTCGCGCGCCAGAGCTTCACCGGCTGTTCATCTACGAAGGCCTTCCACGGGTGGTAGAAAGACTGCGCCACGGTCACGAGCGTCGGGGCGTCAGTTTCCACGTCGGCGAGGATTTCGTGCACGGCGAAGCGGCGGGTGGTGACGCGGGCGTTGGCGGCGTTGGTGGGCACCAAGCCCTGAGCTTCGAGCGGAAGATACACGATGCGGCGCGGGTTGAAGTCTGCGGCAAGGAGCTGATCAAGGGTTTCAGGGCCTGAACTGAAGGTTGCCGCCGCCCCCGCAGCAACGAGCGGAAGCGCAGACGAACGTCCGGCCCAGAAGTCACCGGTGGACAACGTCGAGAGCTGCGCGACTCCGAGAAAGTCCCGCAAGCCCTCCGCTGCCGGCGCGTTTGTCGCTTCCGTTGGATAGAGGCGGCGCTGCAACTCGTCCTGCTCACGGAGGCGGAGATTTGAGGAGCCATTCACCTTGGGCACGGCGTCGAGCAGGTTCAGGTGCGACCAGCCCGCACGGAGTTTGCCGGCGTAATCGAGCACCCACAGGTTGAGCGGCTCCGCAGGCACGCCGGGCGGCAGACGTTGCGGGTCCACATGGCGGCCATGGAGCAGCAGATCCTCATCGGCTGGAGAAATCATCGCGCGAGCTGAACCCAGGGTGGCCAGTTCCGTCTTCGACCGGAAGCCGCCGTCGCGACTCAAAACCGACGTCGGGATGCGTGGCGATTGGCCGGGCAGGTGGACGCCGGCATCGCCCGCCAGCAGGACGAGCGCGACCACGGCAGAGAGGAAGCGTTCCCGCGCAGGCCGTTGGCCGGCACCGGCGGCCAGGGCCATCGCTCCCAGCACCGCCACGAGCGCCGCGATGCGAACCAGCGCGTTGGCCTTCGTCTCCGGCCAGCGGTCGTATTGCAGCGGGTGCTGCTGACCGAGCCAGATTATCAGGGCGATGCCGGCCACGAGCGCGAGGGCGACGATGAGGAGCGGCCGGTAGGGCGAGACTCCGTCGAGCCCCATTTCGAGCGGAGCGAGGCGAGCGGAGCGAGTTTCGTCTTCGTTCGCATCTGCCGAAGATGCTCGCTGTGCTCGCTCCGCCTCCGGCGGTATCGAGGGCTCGACGGAGTCTCGCCCTACCGGGCACGGGTGCGTAAGCCACGCCACACCGAAGGCGGCGAGCATCGGCACGGTGAAGGCGGCGAGGAGGACGAACTTCACCGGGAAGCGCGCAATGCCGCCGCCGGGGAGCAGATTTTTCAACGCGATGTAGAGAAAGCCAGCGTCGCCGAGGGCCATGATGAGCGCGAAGCCCGTCGCACCCGCCAGCAGCCAGACGCGGCGCTCGCGGGCCTTCCACACCGCCACGAGCGCGAGCGCCAGCACGCCGAGGCCGAGGTAGTAGCTGGAGAGAAATTCCTGGCCGACCTGAATCCAAAAGCCCTGCGGCGTCTGGCCGTAGCGGAAAAGCGGCACGAGCAGGTTCGCCCAGCCCCACGGCGGCATCGGCCACCGGGCGTCGCGGTAAGACGCGTCGCGCTGCGAGTGGGCGAGGAGGTCGAAGAAGGGGAGGAGCTGCGCGGCGGAGAGGGCGGCGATGAGGAGGACGACGAGGGTGAAGCGGAGGAACGGAGAGTAATCAGTATTCAGTATCCAGTTTTCAGTTTTCAGGTCGGGGCCAGCGGGTGGCAGGGAACCGCAGCTGTCCCGACTGATTACTGAAAACTGATTACTGAATACTTCCGCCACCATCATCACCCCCAGCAATCCCCACGTCATCACCACCAGTTCCGGCACGCCGGTGAGCATCTGCATGGTGCCGGCAAGGGCGGCGAGGACGAGCTTTCTCCCGCCTTCGCGCCAGGCTTGCTCGGTGAGCAGCACGATCCACGGCATCCAGCCGAGGGCGACGCAGTAGTTCGGCCAGGTGATGCACGCGAGGGATGCGCCGTTGATGGCGAAGGCCGTGCCCGCGACGGCGGCGGCGAAGCGGTTGCCGGTCCAGCGTTCCGCCAGCGCACGCGCGCCGAGTCCGCCGAGCCAGAGGTGCAGCAGGCAGAAGACGCCCAGCGCCCAGGGCATCGGCAGCGCGACGAAGAAAAGCGAGCCGGGGTAGAGGCACATGGTGCCCCATTGCGCGAGGAAGGGCGCGCCGCAGTTCGAGAGCGGGTTCCACAGCGGCAGCTCGCCGGCGCGGATGCTTTCGCGCAGGTAGTGCGTCGCCGGGTAGGCCATCACGCCGTAGTCGGAGCGGAAGAAGGTCTCCGTGCCCATCCAGATGCCGGGGAAGGCGAGGATGAAGGCGAGCAGGAGGAAGATGGCGAAACGGCGCGGGGTGAACCAGTCGGCCAGAGAAGGGTCTGGCGTCTCGGGTCTGGGGTCTGGGGATGTGGGTTCGGGAGTCATGGCGGTCTCTCGCAAGTAGGAGACGACGTTAGGAGTCTCTGACTTCTTCCCGAGATGAAGCGAGACTCCTAACGTCGTCTCCTACTCGAAATGGCCGGGAGCGCCACCAGAGCACTCCACACACGATGAGGCCGAGCATGGATAGCGCGACGCCGAGTTGGAAGCGCCGGTCGACATACTCCAAGCGCACAAGGCTCCGGCCAGCGGGGACGGGCACGGCTTGGAATGCGTGGTTAGCGCGGAGGAGGTTGGTGGGCTGGCCGTTCACGGTGGCTCGCCACGGATGGTAGAACGCCTGCGCGATAACGACCAGCGTCGGGGCAGAGGATTCCACTTCGCACTCGATGTGTTGGGCGGCCCACTTCGCGGACAAGACTTTTGCCGCCGCCGTGTTTGTAGCGAGCACCAGCGCCTTGTCCCACGGATGAAGGAAGACGACTTCCGCCGGGTTCCAGTTCGTGCCGGCCATCGTGGGCAAGGAAATGTCGGCCGCCGCAAACTCCGCCCGTTGCCCGGCGGTGATGAGCGGGAGGGCGGTGTCGCGGCGGTGCCACTTGAAGATGTTCGTCGGCGAGCTGACGTGCGCGATGCCGAGGAAGTCGGCGAGCGGGCCGGGCAGCGAATTGGTCGGGCCGCCGAGGAAAAGCCGCGCTTCGACCTCCTGCTGCTCGCGCAGGTAAAGGCTGAAGATGCCGTCGGTCTTCGCGAGGCCGTCGAGGAGGTTGAGGTTGTCGTAGAGGCCGACGCGCTGGAGCAGCAGTGTGTCGGCGAGGCTTGGGAGCATCTTGCTTTTGAACTCCTTCAGCGCGGCCCAGGTGAGCGACGCGCGGGCGGAGCCGTCGCGCGGCGCGGGTGAAAGCGCCTGCAAGTCCGGCTGGCCGGGCTGGAGGTAGCCGGGCGCAATGCGCGGCGTCAGGTTCGGCAGGTGCGTGCGCAGGTCGGCGAAGATGAGGCCCAGCACGGCGAGTGACCAAAGCGCCGGCCGCCAGCGGCCCTCGGCGTTCCGCAGGCCCAGCACGGCGGCGGTGGTGAAGACGAGGAAGACGCCGCCCGCGAGCGCGCTGTAGAGAAGCAGAAGCTGCGTCTCCAGGGCCTCACCCGCAAGCGGGTTTAGCCAGCCCAGCACGGCGACAAGCGTGACGACGGCAGCCAGCACGGCGGCGATGGCGCGCAGGCGGTGGCGGGCCATGCGGGCGCGGGTTTCGTCCACGGCGGCAGGAGAAGTTGAGAGTTGAGAGTTGAGAGTTGAGAGAGGGGCTGGCGACTCGGTCGCGTTCGCTTCGTTGGGTTCCGCCTCCTCACGTCGGCTGCTGCTGGCGTTGCTGTCGCGGAAGAGTTCCTTGATGGCGAAGGCGGCGAGCATCGGCAGGATGAAGGTGAGCGGGATGACGAACTTCACCGGGTAGCGCATGACGCCGAGCGGCAGCACGCGCTCGAAGGCGGAATAGAGAAAGCCGCTCTTGCCCAACGCCAGCACGAGGCAAATCGCGCCGAGCAAGGACAGCACGCGTGAACGCCGGTCTGAGACCCGCAGCACGGCGAGCAACGCCAGTGCAAGCACCCCGGCCCCGGCGTAGTAGGACGAGGTCCAGTTCTGCCCGCTGTGCAACGGCACGCCGGGCGAGGTGAGCACGCAGCGGAAGAGCGGCACGAGGTAGTTTGCAAAGCCCCAGGCCGGCAGCGACCACACGGAGTCGCCGAAGCCCGCATCGCGCTGCGAGTGGCGGAGGAGGTCGAGGAAGGGGAGGAGCTGGGCGGCGGAGAGGAGGGAGGTGAGACCGGCGGTGGTTGAAAGGCGGAAGAAGGAGAATTTCAAATTGGAAATTGGAAATTGAAAATTTGCAATTCCTCCGAACAGCGCGAGCGCGCCAGCCAGGAGCCACGTGAACACGATGACTTCCGGCGCGCCAGCGAGCATCTGCATCGCGCCGACCACCGCAGCCACGACCAGCTTCTTCCCGCCTTCGCGAACGCCCGACTCCACGGTGAGCACCACCCACGGGAGCAGGCCGAACGCGGCGATGTTGTT
>JBAYGL010000151.1:0-10748 GCA_041666725.1 Limisphaerales bacterium | reverse complement strand
GCCGCCGTCGTCCGTCGTGTATTCGGCCGCGGCGTTCACGGGCCGGCTGCCGTCCCGGTCGCGGAAGCGGCCCACGGCGTCGAAGTTTTCCAGGCTGAAGCCCAGCGGGTTGATGACCGAGTGGCAGCTCTGGCAGGCCTGCGGGCGCGTCAGCTCGGTGATCTTCTCGCGCATGGTCATGCCGGGCTTGAAGTCGCCGTCCTTGAACGCGACGGCCATGGGCGGCGGGCGCAGCGCACGGCCCACGATGTTGCGGGTGAGAAACACGCCCCGGTGGATCGGCGAGCTGGACTTGTTGTAGGAGAAGGCCGCGAGCAGATAGGGATGGGTCACCACGCCGGAACGCTGTTTGGAATCCAGCTGCACACGCGCGAAATCCTCGGTGGCGTTGGTGTTGATGCCGTAGAATTTCGCGAGGCGTCCGTTCACAAAGAAGTCATCCTCCAGCAGCAGCCGGCGGTAGTCGGAGGATTCCGTCCACACCACGTCATCGAGGAAGAGGTTCAGCGAGGTGCGCAGGTCGGTGATGATTTCCGGCGTGAAGCCGGGGAAGAGCTGCGGGTCTTTCGTCAGGTCTTCGACGCGGTCGATCTGGAGCCAGCGGTGGAGGAAATACTGCATCTTCCCACGGGCACGCACGTCGCCCAACATGCGGCGCGCCTGCTCCGTGACCTGCTCACGCGTGCGCAACGCGCCCTGCGCCGCGGCCTTGGTCAGCGCCGCGTCCGGCAGGGAATCCCACAGGCCAAACGACAGCCGCTCGGCGACGGTGAAGGCATCGGGCTGCGCGCCATCAAGGCCGAGGTAGAGAAAACGCGGCGACTTGAGCGTGAGCAATACGACGCGTTTCACCGCGTCCTCGGGCTTTGCCGTGCTGTGGAGCGGGAGGGTGACGAAGAGGCGCTTCTGCTCCTCGGTCAGCGGCCGGCGAAACGCCCTTGCTACGAGATCCGTGCAGAACGTCTCGACCTTGGCCGCGCGGTCGGCGTCGCTTGGCTTGCTCCGGGTGAGCTTGTCGAGGTGCTTGGCCACGTAACCGGCGACTTCGATGGCCGCGTGGGTGACGGCTTCGTCCCATGCCTTCGAGACCGCCACGCCACGCTCGTAACCGATGCTGCTGTCGTCGGCCGGGAAGGGCGTCGTGAGGATGAACGTCGGCGCGGGAGACTCCGGCGCGAGATTGCGTGCGGGGATGACCTGCAACGCACCGTGCGGCGGCTTCCAGAGCAGGGTGACGTTCGCGGACGGGTCGCGGAACGCCTTGAAAAATTCGAGCCGCAACGGATATGCACGCCCTCCGATGAGGCGCAGCGTGGCCTTGTGTTCGTTGCCCTTGGTCGAGGCCACGGACCCGTCAATGAGCGGCTGGTCGCTATCGTTCAGCCAGAGCTGGATGCCGTTGGCCGTCTTGACGACAAACTCATGGTCGCCGCTTTCGTCGGCAATGAGGGCGCCCTGCCACTGGATCGAGAATCCGTTCGAGCTGCCTTTCGCCCAGTCGGGATTTGCCGCTCCGAAGTCAAACTCCACGGTGCGGTCGGTGCGGTCGAACGCCTTGTCCTCGCGGCGGGTGAAGCGGGACTTGTAGCCCGTGGCCCGCAGGCCCTTGCCGGCGGTCACCTTCAGACCGTCGTTCGCCGTCTGCCGGAACAGATCGGCGATGGCGAGGAGGTGCTGGCGGTTGGTGAGATGAACCAGCTCGACGCGCGCCGGACGGTTGCGGGCCCGCGCCTCGCGAGAGTAGAAGGCGTCGTGGATGTAGCGTGCCACGGCCTCGGCGTGCGTGCCGGTGCAGGTGCCGGGCTTGTCATCCGGCATGGTCTTGGCGATGTAGCGGGTGAGCTTGTCGAGGGACCAGTCGCCCACGAGTGCGTCGCTGTATTTGCTTTTCACCCCCTGGCCGGTGCTGCCGTGGCACTTGGCGCACTGCTGCCGGTAAATGCTGCGGCCGTCCGGCTTTTGTTCGGCGGCGCGGAGCGCAGGCTGTCCCGTCAGCGAAACGAGCAGCATCAGCCAGGCAAACGCGCGGCAGGAGCGGCGGAACTTCATGGCGGGCGGAAAAGTCATTTCATCAAATGGCTGCGTGAACCGGATTCGTGACGGACTGAATGAATGAATCATTCGACATGCTTGGGACTCTCGGTGATTTTGAGGCCGTTGTCACTTTCTGCGGCGGAAAAAGGTGCCGCGCCGCGGACATGCGAACCATTTTCAAGCCGGGGCAGGCCGGCCCCCGGTCCATCTGAGGGAAGCCCGTTCCCGGTGAGAAGTGTTCCAATCCTGATTTGTGCCGGAAAGCCGCTTTACAAAGCCTTGATAATGAAGGCGCTCTTGGCGTGCCTACAGGAAATCTCGGATTGACTTTGACAGGTGCGCCGATACGCTGCGCCAAACGTGGGAACTGAATAAATCGGGCAACCGTCAATGGTTTTATGAAAAAGTTTGGTAACACCTCAATCGCTTCGTTCGGCGTCCTGCTGATGGCCGCCGCTTGGATGTTCGTTTCCGTCGCTGCCCAGGCCGCCAGTCCCGGCGTGGCACAGGTCAAAAAGATCGTGGGCACGGCCACCTACACGGACGCCAAGGGTGGCGGGCCGCTGAAGGAGGGCGAAGTTCTCATGCAGGGGGCCACCATCACCACCGGTGCCGGTTCCTATGTGGACCTCGACCTGGGTGTCAACGGCAACGCCCTCCGCGTTGAGGCTGACAGCACGCTCTCCCTCGACAAGCTGGATTATACCAAGGCGATCGAAACGGTCGTGAACACCGAGGTGGAGGTCAAAAAGGGGTCGGCGGTTGCGAACGTTGTCACCAAGCTTTCCAAGGCTTCCAAATACGAGATCAAGACCCCGGCGGGCGTCGCCGGCATCCGCGGCACTGTGGTGCGCGCGGGGACGGCTCGCATCGTGTGCTTGATCGGTCGGGTGCAGTTTCGTCCGGTGGCCGGCGGCGGTGTCCAGATGGTCGTGGGCGGCATGGTCTACGCGGTGGGTTCGCCCGCTCCTGTCAGGGCGACCGCTGTTGAGACGCGCGGGTTGGCGCACACCGGCGTGACGATGACTGCGCACACGGCTTCGAGCCTCGTTAATGCCGTTGTGCAGCAATTCAGTTCCGCGTTGGTGGCTGAAGCTGCGGCTGCGGCTGGCAAGGCTGGTGGAAATATTCCCAAGGCAGCAGCCGACGCCGCAAGGGGCATTGTCGCGGAATTGCTCCAAAGAGTTGAGCAGGCAGCGGCTCAGGCACCGCCTCAGCTCCGGGCTGCGCTGCTGGCTGCGGCGAGGGATTTGCGGGCCAGAAGCGGATCCATCATTGCGATGGCTGCAGGCGTAGGCGCTCAGACTGCTGTCATCAACGGTGGCGGCACACAGCAGGAGGCAATTCTGGCTGGCCAGAACGCTGTGGATCAATCTGGTGGTCCGAAAGTCGTTCTGCCTCCTCCGCCTCCTCGGTCATCAGATCCCATTCCGGAAGCTCCCCCCACACCTCCGGCCCCGCCCAAGCCCCCGCAAGACCCGAAGCCGCCGGTTAAGACCGAGCCCGAGCCCGTCATCACGACAACAAAGAAGACGGTGGGATAGGCTGCTGCTTTTCCTTCAAACCCAGAGCAACCTTGAGTTGCCCTGGGTTTTTTGTTTAGCTTCGCGGGCACGTGACTCAATCGAAGGCCAAGCTCGTTCCCTATGCCATCGCCGTCGGGGTCATCGCGTTCGTGGGCTTCCTGCAATCCCTGAGGCACTGGTCCACGGCGGGCGGGGTGTTTGAGGAGCTGGAGTGGAAATCCTATGACTGGCGGGCGCGGAGCGCGATGAAGCAGCAGCCGCCCTGCGCCACGAATCTTGGGTTCATCAACATCGAGGATGATTCGATCAAGAATCTGGCCACGGCCATGAGTCAGACGGATGCGGAGGGGCGGCCGGTGCTGGACTACCAGTTTGGACTTTACTGGCCGCGTCAGGTTTATGGCCGGCTCATCCGTGAACTCAAGGCGCAGGGAGCCCGGTTGATCACGTTCGACGTGCTCTTCAACGAGTTGCGTCCGGATCATGCCCCTGTTCAGGCGGCCACGAACCAGCCGCCGGTTCCATCCGATGATTTTTTCGCAAACGAACTTCGCCAGGGCGGCAATGTGGTCATCGCCGCGACGAAGGAGCTGCTGCCCAACCGGCTGTTCCGAAGCGCCACGAAATCCATCGGCGACATCTCCACGGAGAAGGACAGCGACGGGGTGCTTCGTCGCGCGCAAGCCTTTCATGTTTACCGGTTCTGGCACCCGAGGATCGAGGCTTTGGCGGAGGAGTTTGAGTTTGATCTGGGGAAGGCCCGCATACGGGAGGGACAAAAGATCACCCTGCGTCGCCCGCGCGATGGCGCCACGGTGGAAATACCGTTGGAGCGAAACAATGTTTACGACGTCGCGGCGTTTTCCGCCCAGTTTGGCCGCAACAACGCGCCGCCGGGAGTTCAGCTGCGTGCGATCGCATTCAGGGACACGCGAGTCTGGCACATGGGGATACTCATGGCAGCGGCGAGTCTCGGGCTGGATCTGGACAGGGCTGAGTTGCATGAAACCAAGGGGGCCATCAGTGTGCCCGGCACCAATGGTGTGAGCCGCGTGATCCCCGTGGACAAGGAAGGCTTTTTTTACGTGGACTGGAGCGTCGGAGAGAAGGATACAAGGCTGACCAAGGAGGATTTGTTCGGCGTGTTGTTGAACGAATTTCGACGGCGCACCGGGCGGGTGGCCGAAATCAAGGAGCAGTGGAAGGACAAGGTTTTGATCATCGGCTCCACGGCCACGGGCAACGACCTGACGGATCGTGGCAGCACTCCGATCCGGAAAGATGCCTATCTCGTCAGCAAGCACTGGAACGTCGCCAACTCCGTCATCATGGACCGCTTCATCACCCGCAGCCCGCTGTGGCTGGAGCTGCTCGCCGTCGTCCTCATGGGCGTGCTGGCGGCGGGTCTGACTTGGAAGCTCCATGCGCCCTGGGGGTCGCTGGCGGTGCTGGTGGTCATCGGCATCTACCTTCTGGCCGCCCTCTACGTGTTCGTCGAATACCGGTATTGGATTCCCATCGTGCTGCCCACTGCAGGGGCGATGGTGCTCAACCACTTCGCCCTGCTCACTTACAACATCGTCTTCGAGCAGGGGCAGAAGCGCCACGTCCGGGCCGTGTTCGCCAAGCTCGTCTCCCCGAACGTCGTCAACGAGCTTCTGCAGCGCGATGAGATCCGTTTGGATGGCAAGCGTGAAAAGGTCACAGTGTTTTTCTCCGATGTGCGCGGTTTCACCAAGCTGACGGACATGAACCAGGCCCGCGCCGAGAAATACGTGCAGGACCACCACCTCACGGGCGCGGCGGCCGAGGCTCATTTCGACAAGAGCGCCAAGGACACGCTCGACACGGTGAACCTCTACCTCGCCGCGATTGCCGACCAGATCAAGAAGCACGACGGCACGCTCGACAAATACATCGGCGATTGCGTGATGGCCTTCTGGGGCGCGCCCACACCGAATGAGAAACACGCCGTCGGCTGCGTCCGCGCGGCGATCGATGCGCAGATTGCGATGCACGACATCAACCTCAAGCGCGCAGTGGAAAACAAACGTCGCGAGGCGGAGAATGCCCAGCGCGCCGCCGCCGGCCAGGAGCCGCTGGACTTGCTGGCGCTGCTCGATCTCGGCACGGGCATCAACACCGGCACGGCCATCGCCGGCATGATGGGTTCCGAGGCGCACATCATGGGCTACACCATCTTCGGGCGCGAGGTGAACCTGGCCAGCCGCCTCGAAGGCGTCTCCGGCCACAGCCGCATCATCATCGGCGAGGCGACCTTCCGCGACCTGGAGAAATATGACATGGAGCTGGGCGCGCTTTGCGTGGAGCAGGAACGGGTGACTCCGAAAGGCTTTTCGACTCCCATCCGCATCTGGGAAGTGCCGTGGAAAAAATTTCTGCCACCAGACCCTGAAGGATCACCCGCCGCCGAGGCGTCCGTTCCAGGCAAGCCGGCGGCCGTGGCCTGAGCCAGGACGATGCAGTTGGAGCGCGGCATTCATGCCGCAGAAGCGTGGAATTCAAGGGAGATCGACGAACTTCCAAGCCCTCCGGGCAAACGAACCAAACGGTGCGGGCGGCAGCCGGCGCGGGTGCAAACGCGAGCCCGGCAGCGCGAGCGTTTCTGCGGCATGAATGCCGCGCTCCTCTCGCCCCAACGGCATCGTTCCGACTGAGGTTTGTCTCCATCTTTCCACTCGCGGTCTGAATTTACCCCCGGCTGCTGCGCGTCCACTTATGCGACGCATTACATGACATGAGCCGGGTTCGATACAACTGTGCGGGGCTGGGCCGCCGCGATTTCCTCCAGCTCGGGCTGGGCGCGGCGGGACTTGGCTTCGCCGACCTGCTCCGGCTCCGCGCCGATGCCGCCGGGACGGTGAAGTCCGCCGGCCAGTCCTCCGGAAAGCGCGTCAACGTGATCATGGTCTGGCAGGACGGCGGCCCGAGTCACTACGAGAGCTTCGACCCGAAGCCGGACGCGCCGTCGGAAATTCGCGGCCAGTTCAAGTCCATCAAGACGGCGGTCCCGGGCATTCACTTTTCCGAGGGCGTTCCCGAGCTGGCCAAGGTGGCTGACAAATTCACCGTGTTGCGCTCGCTTGCGCACAAGGACCCGAACCACGGCGGCGGGAACCATTACCTGATGACGGGCGCGCCCACGCCCGTGCCGGTGGGCTGCGGGGCATTCGTCACGTTTCATCCCTCGTTCGGTTCGGTTGTCTCCTTCAAGCGGGGCGTCAAAAACGGCATTCCGCCCTACATGACGATGCCGGGCATGACGCGCTCGGGCGGGCCGAACTTCCTCGGGGCCGAGCACGCGCCGTTCGTCGTGGGCGGCGATCCGAAAAGCCCGGGGTTCAAGGTGCGGGACGTGGTGCTGCCGCCGGACATCAGCGAGGGCCGGGGCATGACACGGCAGGATCTGCGCAAGTCCCTCGACCGCCTTGCGCGCATCGCGGACGCTGCGGCGGAGGATCCGACCGTGGGCTTCGACAAGTTTTACGAGCAGGGCGTGGACCTCATCACGAGCCCGCAGGCGCAGGCGGCGTTTGACATCGGCAAGGAAGACCAGAAGACCCGCGAGCTGTATGGCATGAACGATTTCGGCCAGCGCTGCCTGCTGGCCCGCCGTCTCGTCGAGGCGGGCGTGTCCTGGGTCACGATCCAAAGCGGCGGCTGGGATCACCACACGAAGATTTTTGAGACGCTCAAGGGCAGCCTTGGAAAAAATTTCGACCAGGGAGTGGCGGCGCTGATTGCGGACCTCGACCGGCGCGGTTCGCTGGAAAACACGCTGGTGCTCGCGCTGGGTGAGTTCGGCCGCACGCCGAAGGTGAACAAGGACGTGGGCCGCGATCACTGGCCGTTTGCGATGAGCGTGCTGTTTGCCGGTGCCGGCGTGCCGCGCGGCACGGTCATCGGCGCGACGGATCCCAAGGGCTACTACGCGGCGGACAACGTGTATGCGCCGGAAGACTTCGCCGTAACGCTCTACACCAAGCTGGGCATTGATCCCCATCAGGTGCTGCAGACGAACACCGGGCGCCCGGTGCAACTCATCAACGGCGGGCGGCCCATCAAGGAATTGTTCGCCTAGCGGCCGGCTGCCGGAGCTGGTTGAAGGACGGCTCCGATCCTTTCCCCGCTCCCTGCTGAATAGCTTTCTCCCTCCGCCAGTCCGCTTTTCCATGTTCGCTGGTCTTCCGTTCATCATCCGCCGCGCCGCCTGCGGGGCGATGGCCTTTGTCGTGGTGATTTCCCCGGCGTCCGCCGCCGCGCCGGACTTCAAGCGCACCGTCGTCCCCTTCATGAAGAAGCACTGCTACGAGTGCCATGACGACAAGACGACGAAGGGCGACCTCAATCTCACGAAGTTCAAGGATGACGTGAACATCCTGCGGGAGCACAAGCACTGGAAGAGCGTCCTGAGCCAGGTCAACACCGGCGAGATGCCGCCGAAGAAGAAGGCCAGGCCCACGGCGCAGGAGCTGGCCGACTTCAATGCGGCCATCGAAAACGCCTACGCCCAGGCTGAGAAGAAAACCAAGCCCGACCCCGGCCACGTCACGATCCGCCGACTCAACCGCACCGAATACAACAACACCGTCCGTGATCTCGTGAACGTGGACTTCAACCCCACCGAGAACTTTCCCGCCGACGACATCGGCTACGGCTTCGACAACATCGGCGACGTGCTTTCGATTTCGCCCGTTCATCTCGAGCGCTACCTCGCCGCCGCCGAAAGCATCGCCGCGCGCGCTTTCGTTCTGGACCCGCCCAAGCCGCCCACGCGCTCGACGCTCTCGATCTTTCTGGAGCCCGGCGGCTACCGCTCGGAGAACCCCGTGCGCCCGGTCACGAATTCCACACCGGCCCTCTTCACACGGCAGAAGCTCACTGCCGCCGGCGATTACACCTTCCTGGTCCGCGCCGGTGCGACCAACCAGCCCGGCTCCGCGCCGGTCAGGCTGACGCTCTACGTTGATGACAAGGAGGTGAAGGCCGCCGCCGTCACTGCGTCCCCGAAGAAGTGGGAGAACATCGAGGTCTCGCTCAAGCTGACGGCGGGCGAGCACCTGTTCCGTGCGAAGTTCGAGAACCCGGCCACCTCCGGTGCGGTCAACCGCATGCTGTTCATCCACGAGTTCAAGGTCATCGGCCCGACGGACACCCGGCCTGAATTCCAGCAGCGTGCCGCCGCCCGGCTCGTCAACACGCCGCCGGACCGCAAGCTCCGCGAGTTCACGCAGTGGTTCCTCAACCGTGCCTTCCGCCGCCCTCCGACCCCGACCGAACTGGACCGCTACCTCAAGGTCGCCGAGGCCGCCGCCGCGCAGACCGGGGGCAGGTGGGAGGCCGGCGCCCAGCAGCTTTTGAAGGTGGTGCTCTGCTCGCCCAAGTTCCTCTTCCGCGTGGAGCTGGACTCGCTCCCCCGTTATCCCGGAGCGCATCCCGTGGATGAGTTCCAGCTCGCCTCGCGCCTCAGTTACTTCCTGTGGAGCACGATGCCCGACGACGAGCTGCTCAACCTCGCCGCGAAGAACCAGCTCACCGCCGCCCTGGAGTCGCAGGTCCGCCGCATGTTGAAAGACCCGCGCGCCGGGGCGCTCACCAGCAGCTTCGCGATGCAGTGGCTCCAGCTTCAGCGCCTCCAAAGCTTCGCGCCGGACAACAAGATGTTCCCGGCCTTCGATGAGCGCCTTCGCCGCGCGATGTTCCGCGAGACGGAACTCTTCTTCAGCGAAATCGTCCGTGAGGACCACAGCGTGCTCGACCTTGTGGACGCTGACTTCACCTACCTGAACGAGCCGCTGGCCCGGCACTACGGCATCGCCGACACCGCTGGCAACCGCCTTTATCAGAAGAAAACCCAGACCGGCGGCAAGCCCATCCCGCGCGACGAATTCGTGCGCGTCTCCCTCTCCGGCAAGGAGCGCGGCGGCCTGCTCACCCAGGCCGGCATTTTGACCGTCACCTCGAACCCCACGCGCACCTCGCCTGTGAAACGCGGCAAGTGGGTTCTGGAGCAAATCCTCGGCACGCCGCCCCCGCCGCCGCCGCCCAATGTTCCCGGGCTGGAGCAACAGAAGCAGCTCACCGGCACGCTCCGGCAGCGCATGGAGCAGCATCGCGAGAACCCGGCCTGCGCCAGCTGCCACCAGCAGATGGACACGCTGGGCTTCGCCTTTGAAAATTACGACGCGGTCGGGCGCTTCCGGACGAAGGACACCGAGGGTGCCATTGATCCCTCCGGCAAGCTGCCCGATGGAAAATCATTTCAGGGACCTGCGGAATTGAAAACCATCCTGAAGGAGAAGAAGGAACTGGTCGTGCGCAATCTGGCGGAGAAGCTTCTCACCTACGGCCTGGGCCGTGGTCTGGAATTCTACGACAACCGCGCGCTCAACCAGATTTGCGACCAGACTGCGCGTGCCGACTACAAGTTTTCCGCCCTCGTCACCGCCATCGTGAAAAGCGATCCCTTCCGCCTCCGCCGCGGCACCGAATTGACGAAGCAGAACGAGCGGCCGGAATAGCCCTGATTTGGAGAGCCCCGGCGGACGACACACGGAGTGTGTTTGGAAACCCCGGTCGTGGCCGGCGCTGGTCTGCCGTTTACTTGGGGCTGCGCGCCAGCGCGTCCGCCGGGCGATGCCGCTGAACCTCGGCCTTGAAGTCGCCCAGGCTCTGCCAGTGGAGGCGCTTGTTCAGGTCCACTTCGGCGATGGCGAGCATGCCCCATTTCATTGCCTGCGCCAGAGGCCGGCCGTCGTGGCCATACACGGCGGAGATCATCCAGTTCGCCGAGACATCCGTGTGCGTGCTGCTGACGACGTAAACATGGTTTTCGCACGCGCGTGCCGCGCCAAGCAGTGGATTGCAGCCCATGACCGGCCACGCGATGACTTCCGCACCACGGTTGCTCAGTTCGCGGGCGACCTCGGGGAAGAAGCCGTCGTAGCACACCATCATGCCGACCTTGCCGAACTGCGTGTCGAACACCGGGTAGTCGTGGCCGGGTTGGATGCCGCCCTCGATCTCGCCGCGCGGCAGGCAGACCTTGCGATACTTGCCGAGGATGTTTCCGTCGGGTCCGATGAGCACGGCGACGTTGTAGAGGAGGTGGCGGTCGCGTTCGATGAGGCCGGGGACGAGGTGGATGTTGTGCTGCCTGGCCAGCTT
>JBAYGL010000150.1:0-10768 GCA_041666725.1 Limisphaerales bacterium | reverse complement strand
GATTCCCGAGCCGGTGCCGATGTCCAAGAAAGACAGGGTGCGGCCCGGTAGGGCGAGACTCCGTCGAGCCCTGTTTGCCGACGCAGTCGGCGCGAGAGTAGCGAGCATCTTTGGAGAAACGCTCGCTGCGCTCACCTCGCTCCGCTCGGAATGGGGCTCGACGGAGTCTCGCCCTACCGGTGCCGCGGAATTGAACGAGCTTCGCACCGCCACGAGCTGCTTGAGGCAAAAACCCGTCGTCGCGTGATGTCCGGTGCCGAAGCTCAGGCCGGGATCGAGGATGACGACGGCCTGCCCCTTGCGGGCCTTCCGCTTCTCCCAGCTCGGCTTGATGAGCAATGCGTCGCCGATCTCCAGCGGCTTGAAATGCCGCTTCCACGACTCCGCCCAATCCTCGCGGCGCACCCTGCTCGCGGAGATTTCGCCGGGGCCGGTGTCCAGCCCGCACTCCGCGAGGATGCGCAAGCCCGCCTGCAATTCCGTGCGGGCGGCGGCGTTCCACTGCGTCGGCCGCTCCAGATACGTGGACACCGTCGTCTCGCCGGTCTCGGCATCGAAGTAGGTGGAAGGCGTCTGGCCGAGGCAGCGCAGGAGCAGCTCCGCAACGGCCTCCTCGGCCTCCGGCGAGGTGGCGATGGAAATCTTGGTGAGTGGTGCAGGTTTCATTTTGGTTCAGCCGCGAGGCGGCGCATCGGACGCGGGGATGGTGCTCCTCCCGGCGCGTTTGCGCCACCCTTCGCTCATTCGGGCGTCATCCCGGGCACCATGTCGCCGGCACAACAGGCCGCGTGCTGAGGGCAAAAAGCCTGATCAAAGAAGTTGACACCTCCTGTGCGAACAATACTTTGTTCAAACATTCCAAACATAGAGATGACTGCCGCTTCAAAATCCGGGAAAATTGCACCGCTGGATCACAAAAACCCCCTGCCGCTTCATGCGCAGGCCGAGCGGGTGCTGCGCGAGCTGATCCAGCGGCCGGAGTATCGCGCAGCCGGGCTGCTGCCGGACGAGGTCTCGCTCTCGCAGTCGCTGGGTGTGAGCCGGAACACGCTGCGGGCCGCGATCGGCAGGCTGGTGGCGGAGGGCCGGCTCGAGCGGAAGGCGGGAATTGGCACGCGCGTGACCGAGCCGAAGGTCCAGTCGGGCGTCGGCGCGTGGCACAGCTTCACGCGGGAAATGGACGCCAAGGGCATCAAGGTTGAAAGCTACTCCATCAAGGTCCAGGTGCTGGCCGCGCCTGCGGAGGCCGCCCGCGCGTTGCAGCTCAGGCCCGGCACCGAGGTGCTCTGCCTGGACCGCGTGCGCGGCTGGGATGGCCAGCCGGAGGTGCATTTCCGGTCGTATCTGCACCCGCGGCTCAAACTGTCGAAGGACGCCGATTTCCGGCAGCCGCTCTACGAATTGATCCAGGAGCATTCCAGTGTCATCGCGGATCAGTCCCAGGAGGAATTGACCGCCGTCGCGGCAGACCGGCGGATGGCGCTGCTGCTCGACGTGCCGGCGGGAACTCCGCTGCTGCGCCGCGACCGCGTGGTCCTGGACACGGGCCGCCGGCCGATGGAATTCGCCGTCGTGCATTACCGCTGCGACCGCTTCCGGCTCACGCTCAACCTCCGGCAGGAATGACGACCATGAATCACACGGGAGCATCCACCATCCGCTTCGTGCTCTTTGCCACGGGCGTCACCGCCATCGGCGGCTTTCTGTTCGGCTACGACACCGCCGTCATCAACGGCGCGAACTCGTATCTGAAGGCGCACCTGAACCTCAACCCCATGCAGGAAGGCCTGGCCGGCGCGAGCGCGATCCTGGGCTGCATTCCCGGCGCGATGTTCGCGGGCTTCCTGAGCGACCGCTTCGGCCGCAAGAAGATGCTCTTCCTCTGCGCGCTGCTCTACGCCGTGTCCGGCCTGCTCTCCGCCATCCCGGACACGTTCAACCAATTTCTCGTCGCGCGCATCATCAGCGGACTCGGCATCGGCGCGTCCTCGATGATCTGCCCGGTTTACATCGCCGAAATCGCTCCGGAGAAATGGCGCGGCCGCCTCGGCACACTGTTCCAGCTCGGCATCGTCACGGGAATTTTCATCACGCTCTTCATCAACAAGCTCATCCAGGGCATGGGCGACGAAGCTTGGAACACCGCCTCCGGCTGGCGCTGGATGCTCGGCATGGAAGTCGTTCCCGCCATCGCCTTCATCGCGCTGCTGTTCGCCGTGCCGGAAAGCCCGCGCTGGCTCGTCCAACGCGGTCGCGAAGACGAAGCCCGCGACATCCTCACCAGGGTGGACGGTGCGGAGCACGCCGCCTCGGAGATGGCCGCCATCCGCGAGGCCGCGAGCCACGAGGAAGGCCGCTTCTCCGAATTGTTCTCCGGCCCGTTCCGCAGGCCGCTGCTCATCGCCGTGGTGCTGATGGCCTGTTCGCAGTTCTGCGGCATCAACGCGATCATGTATTACTCGACCAAGATTTTCGCCGTCGCCGGCGGCAGCACGGCCACCGCGTTCAACGCGTCCGTCTGGGTCGGGCTCATCAACCTGCTCTTCACCTTTGTCGCCATCGGCTTCGTGGACCGGGCGGGGCGCCGGCCGCTGCTGCTCATCGGCACGGCGGTGCAGGCCGTCGCGCTCGGGCTGGTCGGCTGGATGTTTCGCACCGGCACGAGCGGCCTGCCGCTGCTGCTGTGCGTGATCGGGTTTATCGCAGCCTTTGCGATGGCCATGGGGCCGATCAGCTGGCTGTTCTGCTCGGAAATTTTCCCGAACAAGGTGCGCGGCCGCGCCATGTCCGTCGCGGCCTTCACCGTCTGGGTCTCCTGCTACATCGTCGCACAGACCTTCCCCATGATGAACGACAACCCCGCCATCGGCCCGGCGCTGACCTTCTGGATTTACGGCGGCGTCAGCCTGTTCTCGTTCTTCTTTGTCCTCGCGTTGATCCCCGAAACCAAGGGCCGCACGCTCGAGCAGATCGAGAAAATCTGGAGCGGCCAGAAATAAATTCTTTCCGGCCATGACCATCCTCGCCTGCGATCTCGGCGGCACGCGCATGAAAATCGGCGTCGTGCGCGACGGCAGCGTCCTCGCGCAAACCGTCGAGCCGGCGAATTCCAAGGCCGGCCTCGCGCCGCAACTGCCCGTGCTCAAGGCCGCGTGGCTGCGCCTGCTCGGCGATCTGAAACTCGCCCCGCGCGATTGCGCCGGCATCAGCATCGCGTTTCCCAGTTTGATTGATGCCGCCACGGGCCGCGTGTTGGCCGAGTATGGAAAATACGCCGACGCGATGGGCCTCGACCTCCGCGCGTGGGCGCAACGCGAACTCGGCCTGCCCCTCGCCATCGAGAATGACGCCCGCATGGCGCTCATCGGCGAATGGCGCGCCGGCGCGGGCCGCGGCGTGGACAACCTCGTGATGATGACGCTCGGCACGGGCCTCGGCACATGCGCCATCATCGAAGGCCGCGTGCTGCGCGGCAAACACGGCCAGGCCGGCGTGCTCGGCGGCCACATCTCCGTGCGCTACGACGGCGGCCGCGCGTGCAGTTGCGGCAACGTCGGCTGCGCCGAAGCCGAAGCCTCCACCGCGTTTCTCGCCGAACTGGCGAAGACGCGTTCCGATTTCGCCGCGAGCGCGCTGGCGCGCGAACCGGTGCTGGACTTTGCCGCCGTTTTCAAACACGCCGCCGCCGGCGACGCCTGCGCCGTGGCGCTGCGCGACCACAGCATTCAAGTATGGGCCACGCTCGCGGTGAATCTCATCCACGCCTACGACCCGGAGGTGGTCATTCTCGGCGGCGGCATCATGGCGAGCGCGGAGGTGATTCTGCCCGCCGTCCGCGCCCACGTCGCGCGCCACGCCCACACGCCGTGGGGCAAGGTGCAGGTCGTCGCGTCCCAACTTTCCGACAACGCCGCGTTGGTCGCCGGCGAATGGCTGGTGAAGGAACGATTTCCAAACCTGTGAGCGCGTCACCAAACCAAACCTCTGGCGATTTTGAAGTGCGTGGCAGTCGCGAAGCGTTTGGACTGCGGCCGCTTCAACGCCGCTTTGCCCGGACGTTTGCTCCGCGCCACCCGAAAAGCGGTGATGAATCACCGCAGTCCAAACGCTTCGCGTGGCACCAACCGTTGGCGGTGGTTGGCGACATTATCTGGCGGGGCGCGCTTAACCTGTTGCCTTTCGAAAATTGCCAAGGTGAATCCCAAAGGGATTCCGGCTCAAAGCCCAGGGTTGCGAGGAACGAGCTACCCTGGGAAATGTTCCCCAAGGCAGCCAACCCCAACGGGGTTGTGGCCCAGCGGCGGAATCTTGACACAACCCCGCTGGGGTTGAAAACCCTTCGGCCTTGCACCCAGGGTAGCTCGTCCCTCGCAACCCTGGGCTGCAAGACTCAATCCCTTTGGGATTGCAGCCCCAAAACTTTTTAACGTGCGAAAGCCGAACTACGACAAATTCCCGTATGTCGCCGTGCCCGGCGGCGAAAACGCCTGCGTGCAGGGCTGGGACGCGATTGCGACCCGGCTGCAACAGGCCATTGCCCAACGAAACCAAACCAAGCTCGTCCTCGTCGTCGAGTGCTACACCGGCGTGGATGAAACGCAGGTGCTGACGGAACTGAAGTCGCGCCTCAAGCCTACGCTTGTCGTGGACGCGCGCACCGCGCTGCTGCCGCCCGCGCAGGTGGACAAACTGGTCGAGCCGTTCCTTGGCGGCAACGATCCGGTGTTCGGCTTTCTCTCCGGCCTCAAGCTGCCGGAGTTTTTTGACGCGAAGAAAGTTACCCAGCTCCGCGAGAAAGTCGCGGCGGCGGGAAACGGTCTGGTTCTCATCGTCGGCTGCGGCGCGCGGCTCGTGGCGGATGGCGACATCCTTGTCTATGCCGACCTCGCACGCTGGGAGGCGCAGTTGCGCTATCGCCGCAACGAAATCAGCAATCTCGGCGCGGACAACAAAGCGCTCGCGGCGAACCTGCAATACAAGCGCGCGTTCTTCGTGGACTGGCGCGTGTGCGACCGCTGGAAACGTCCGCTCATCGCGCAGTGGGATTTCGTCCTCGACACCAACAACCCGCGCGAGCCGAAGCTGGCCGACGGCGAGGCGGTGCGGCGTGGTTTGCGTCATGCGGTGACCCGACCGTTCCGCGTCGTGCCGTTCTTCGATCCCGCGCCATGGGGTGGGCAGTGGATGAAAGAATTTTGCGACTTGGATTGCAGCGCGAAGAATTACGGCTGGTGCTTCGACGGCGTGCCGGAGGAAAACAGCCTGCTGCTCGGCTTCGGCGCGGCGCGAGTGGAGATTCCCTCGATTGATCTGGTGTTCGATCAGCCGCGCGCGTTGCTCGGCGAGAAGGTTCACGCGCGTTTCGGCGATGAGTTTCCCATCCGCTTCGACTTCCTCGACACGATGGGCGGCGGCAATTTGAGTTTTCAGGTGCATCCGCTGACGGAATACATCCAGCAGCATTTCGGCATGCACTACACGCAGGACGAGAGCTACTACATGCTCGACGCCGGCGAGGGCGCGAGCGTGTATCTCGGTCTGAAGACGGGCGTTGATCCGCAGGCGATGCTCCACGATCTGGAAATCGCGCAGGCGGGCGGCACGCCGTTCCCGGCGGAGAAGCACTCGAACAAGATTCCCGCGAAGAAGCACGACCACTTTCTCATCCCCGCCGGCACGGTGCATTGCAGCGGCGCGGAAAGCATGGTGCTGGAGATCAGCGCCACGCCTTACATCTTCACGTTCAAGCTGTGGGACTGGGCGCGGCTCGGTCTCGACGGCAAACCGCGCCCCATCTACCTCGAACATGGCGCGGCGAACATTGACTGGTCGCGCACGACGGAATGGACGCAGCGTAACCTCGTCAACTGCTTCGAGCCGGTCGCGAGCGGCGACGGCTGGCGCGAGGAACGCACCGGCCTGCACGAGCGCGAATTCATCGAGACGCGGCGGCATTGGTTCACCAAGACCGTGCCGCACGACACGCGCGGCGGCGTCCACATGCTGAACCTCGTCGAAGGCGAGGAGGCGATTGTCGAAAGCCCGGCCGACGCGTTCGAGCCGTTCCTCGTCCACTACGCGGAAACGTTCATCGTGCCGGCGGCGGTCGGCAAATACACCATTCGCCCGCACGGTGCGACGGTTGGCCGCGAGTGCGCGACGATGAAAGCCTACGTCCGCACCTGAACCGTAACCATGCAGAAGATTTTAACGCAAAGGCGCAAAGCCGCAACCAAGACGGAGCGCGGCTGTGTCGCAGACCAGCCGCAGCACGGCAAAAACATTTCAAGCCCTCGAATTTCTGTGGCTTGCTGCGGCTGGTCGGGGACGACACAGCCGCGCTCCGGGGTTTTTCATTTCTGGCAGGCCTGCAGGAGACTGCACTGTTTGGTGGTCGCGCAAGGCCAGCCAACGGTGTTCCTGCAAGACGGTCTTCACTTTGCGCCTTTGCGTCTTCGCGTTGAATTTCCACGGAATAATTCCGGCCAATTTTATGCTCAACGCTGAAAAACTTCTCTCTCAATTCAATCCTGTGACCGGCGAAATGCCCGGCGCGCCGATGGTCAAACGTCACCTGAGCGACCTGCGCGGCTGCTTCGCCGATACGGCGGCTTTCGAGAAAGCGGCGGCGGCGGGCAATCCGTTGCTCTACTCCGTCGGCGCGGTCGATCCGGCCAGCGGCGCGGGCGATTTGCATTACGGTGTCGGGCTGCTCATGCCGGGGAAAATCGGCGACGAGTATTTCATGACCAAGGGCCATCTGCATTCGTGGCGCGAGGCGGCGGAATTTTACATCGGCCTCACCGGCGAAGGCGTGATGCTACTCGAAGACGAGGCCACCGGCGAGAGCCGGATGCTGCCGCTGCGCCCGAACGGCGTGGTTTATGTGCCGGGCCACACGGCACACCGCACGATGAACGTCGGCACGACGCCGCTGACCTACATCGGCGTTTATCCCGCGAAAGCCGGGCACGATTACAGCACGATTGCGAAAAAGAATTTCCGCCACATCGTCGTCGAGCGCGATGGCAAACCGACGATGCTCGAAAGAAAATAATTGTGAACCGCTTCGTCGCTAAAACCATCGCTGTTCTGGGCTGTTCCCTGTCGTTGGCCACGGCAGCGGACACGAATCTGGAAACCAAGGTGCAAAACATCCTCGGTCAGTTGACGCTGGAGGAGAAGGTCGCCATGTGCGTGGGCGGCGGGATGATGGAGTTCAAGGGCGTGCCGCGCCTGAAGCTGCCCAACATGGCTTGCACCGACGGCCCGCGCGGCACGCACACGGGCACGGCGTTTCCGGTCGGCGTGGCGTTCGGCGCGACGTGGAATCCGCCGTTGCTCGAAGAGGCGTCGGTGGTGATGGGGCGGGAATGTCGCGCGGAAGGCGCGACGATGCTGTTGGGTTCGATGTTGAACATCCAGCGCGACCCGTTGGGCGGGCGTTTTTTTGAGCTTTATACCGAAGACCCGTTCCTGAACGCCGAGATCGCGGTCGCCTGCGTCAAGGGCGTGCAAAGCCAGAACGTGGCGGATTGCATCAAGGTGATGTCCTGCAACAATCGCGAGGAAAACCGGAACGAATACATGTCCATGGTCAGCCGCCGCGCGCTCCACGAGATTTATTTCCCCGGCTTCAAGGCGGGCGTCGAACGCGGTCACGCATGGGCGGTGATGACCGCCGCGAACGGCGTGAACGGCGAGTATTCCAGCGACAGCCATTTTCTGCTCACCGAAACGCTCAAGGAAAACTGGGGCTTCGACGGCATGACGCTGACCGACTGGCTGGGCACGCGCTCGACGGAAAAGGCGGCGTTCGCCGGGCTGGATGTTTCCATGCCGTATTCCGCCGGTTCTGGTTTCGGCAAGCCGCTGCTGGCTGCCGTGCAGGGCGGCCGAGTTCCCGAATCCGTGGTGGACGACAAGGCGCGGCGCGTGTTGCGGACGATGGGCCGCGTGGGTTTGCTCGACGGCGTTTCGCCCAAGCAAGGCGGCGTGCGGAGAACGTCGGAACACTACGCCGTTTCCCGGCGCGTGGCGGAAGAAAGCCTCGTGCTGCTGAAAAATGACAAACAAACTTTGCCGCTCGATCTTGCCAAGACGCGGAAACTGCTCGTCGTCGGGCCGAACGCGAACCAACGCTTCTGCATGATCGGCCTCGGCGGCAGTTCGTGGCAGGAATCCGCCTACGAAATCACCCCGCTGCAAGGCGTCCAGAAAGCCGTCGGCACGAATGCCGAGGTGCAGTTTTTCTCCACGGACGACCTCGGCGGCTTCGAGGTGATTCCCGCCGCCGTGATGAAGGAGCAGAACGGGCAGAAAGGTTTTTGCGCGAAGTATTATCAGGGGAGCGCGGCCAATCCGGCGGTGGAGCGCGTCGAGCCGGAGGTGAAATTCCTCTGGGAGATGAAGACGCCGGACGCGGAAAAGATTCCGGTGGGCAGATTTCGCGCGGAATTCACCGGCGAGATCATCCCGCCGATCAGCGGCACTTACACGTTGCGGGTCACGGCGGGCGGCGGCTCGGCGTGGTTGTTCGTGGACGCGGTCGGCGGCGCGCCATTGACGATCACCGACACGGGCAAGAAAATCCCCACCGCCACCGCCACCGTGCAGATGCAGGCGGGCAAGCCGTTTTACCTCCGCGTGGCTTACACCAAATCCACCGGCGACGCCGCCTGCCGCCTCGAATGGGCGCTGCCGACGGACGAAGAGAAAATGGCCGCCACCTACGCGAAGCTCGCCGAGGCCGCGCGCGCGGCGGACGCGGTTTTGGTTTTTGCCGGCATTGACCACAGCCTCGATTCCGAAGGCCGCGACCGGACGGATATGAATTTTCCCGAGGCGCAGACTTCGCTGATCAAGCACCTCGCCGCGGCGAATCCCAAGACCATCGTCACGCTCATCAACGGCTCGCCGCTCGAACTCGGCGGCTGGCTGGACCAAGTCCCCGCCGTGCTCGAAGCGTGGTATCCCGGCATGGAAGGCGGCACGGCCATCGCCGGCGTGCTGTTCGGCAAGATCAATCCCTCCGGCAAGCTGCCGTTCTCCTGGCCGAAGCGGCTGGCGGATTCGCCGTCGCACGCCATCGGCAAACAGAGTTTTGAGCGCGTGGAATATCTCGAAGATATTTTCGTCGGCTACCGCTACTTCGACACGAAGAACGTCGCGCCGCAATTCCCGTTCGGCTTCGGCTTGAGCTACACGACGTTCGGTTACGACGGCCTCGCGGTGAAAGTGGACGGCGACAAGGTGAAGGTCAGTTTCACCGTGAAGAACACCGGCAAAGTCGCGGGCGCGGAAGTTGCGCAGGCTTATGTCGCGCCGCCCGCCGGGAAAGTGGAGCGCCCGGCGCATGAGCTGAAAGGGTTCAAGAAAGTGTTGCTGCAACCCGGCGAGAAGCAGGTGGTGGAAGTGGAATTGGGTCGCGACGCCTTTGCCTATTTCGACGAGGCTGCCGACAATTGGGTTGTGCCGCCGGGCAACTACGGCATCGAGGTCGGCGGCAGTTCGCGGAGTCTCGCGGTGAAAAGCTCCGTGGCGCTTCAGGCCGGTTCGCCGCTCACCGCTCCCGCCAAGCCCCGCAAGCACAGTCAGCCGATGAAGGCCGTCGATAAACCCAATCTCGCTTCCGGTCGTCCAGCCAAGGCGTCTTCCGAGATTCGTAACGAGCAGGGTTTCTTCCCGGCGCAACTGGCGGTGGACGGCCTGGGTAACACCCGCTGGTCGTCGGATGTTCTGGATGACCAATGGCTGGCGGTGGATCTCGGTGAAGGCCAGGCCGTATCCGGTGTGACACTGGTTTGGGAGGCGGCCTGCGCATCGGAATACGTCATCGAAATCTCCGCCGACGGCGAGCAGTGGCGGGAAGTCGCCCGCAACTCAAACGGCCAAGGCAGAACGGAGAGCCTGCGATTTGAGCCGGTGACGACGCGCTGGATTCGGATGCGCGCCCTGAAGCGTGCCACCGTTTTCGGCGTCTCGCTCTGGGAATTCCGCGTGACCGCGGATACGGTTGTCGCCACACCGGCCCAGGCGCTGGAACAGGTGCCGCGAGCAGCACGATGGGTTGTGTGGGCGGAAAGACAGGCCAGGGTTTGGGAGGATTCTTTCGTCACCGGCAATGGACGACACGGGACGATGGTAGAGGGACGACCGGGCGATGAGCGCATCATTTGTGTTCATGAAGAGTTGTTTTTCCGATTGTGGGATCGGGAAAAGGTGGCGGTCGCCGATATCGCAAAGTTGTTGCCGGAGGTGCGGCGATTGACCGATGCGGGCCAGACGGCTGCGGCGGCAACATTGGCCGATAGTGAAGCGCGCCGGCAGTTGACGGAAATGGGCGCTCCACATGTCTGGCCGCTCAGCCCACACCCGGCGTTTGATTTGCGGATCACAACCGGCAACGCGACCAATTCCACCGATTACCGCCGGCAATTGGATATGGAAACGGGTGAGGCGTTGACCCGCTGGGACGGGGTTGAAATGCGGGTGTTTTCCTCCCGGACGCACGATGCAAATATCGTCCAAATCCGCGCGATCAACGGACAGAAACTCGATGTGGGCATCGGTCTCGAGGAAACTCCCGGCCGGCGGGCCAAAGTGTTTCGATCAGCGCGCGCTGATGCGACGCCGGGCTGGCTTGCGTATCACGCGGAGTATGCCGCCGATCGAGGCGGCTACGAAGGTCTGGCGCGTGTTACCACCAAGGGCGGACAGATGGAAACGGAAGGGAAACGTCTTCACGTGCGGGGCGCGGAGGAGATTT
>JBAYGL010000149.1:0-10788 GCA_041666725.1 Limisphaerales bacterium | reverse complement strand
GACCTCATCGCTGCCGCCTGGATGACTGCGCTCAGGTCGGTCTGCCTGGCGAATCCGGCGGGCACTTGAAAGTAAGCCGCGTTCGGCTGGCCGAGGTGGATGTTGCTCAACTGAAGCTGGTAGGTCTGCTTGTCCTTCGTGATGGCGATCTTGACGGGGAGATTTTGCAGGTTCGTGGCTTGCCAGACGGTTGCGGTGCCGTCGTCGCCGGGGATTTTAACGGCGTATTTCACGGTGGGCTGGCCGGCGACGTTTTCACGGCCCAGCTCGCGCTTTTCGAGCCGGCCGATTTTCTCCTGCGCCTGCTGCTGGACGGCTTCACCCTTGGGCACGGGGATTTCCACGTAGGATTTCATGCCCGGTATCGCCAGCGTCAGCGGCTTGCCGGGCAGGTAGATGAAGTGAAACAGGTCGAGCCCCATGTCTTTCATGCCCTTGATGGCATCGGGCGGCAGCTCGGCACTTTTGACGTTCGCGAAATTCAACTCCCAGCGCATCCTGCCATCGGCCATCGCGACGCCAAAAGGCAGTTTGAGCGGCTCGCCGCCATCCCTGGCCGGCAGCGTCAGCTCGACGCCCGCGGTGAATGCCCGCGTGTCGCTGAAGAATTCCGACAGTGCGGCGGCGAGAAACGGAGCCTGGGAATTGATCGCCGGAATGCCGGTGGCCTGCTGGGCGTGACCGGCCTGTGCCGCGATCAGGAGGACCGCGCAAAAACTGGCGAGGAACCTTTTCATGATGCCCGGAAACCCGCGCGACCGGCGGCGCGCCGGTTACTTGCCGGCTTCCTTCTTCGCAACGGCCCACTCGAACGTGAGCTTCACATCATCCCCGGTTTTGATCAGGCCGGCGGCTGCGGTGGGCGAAGGCGGGGTGATTTTGAAATCGGTCATCTTCATCTGCGTGGCTCCCGAGAAGGTGACGCGCGACTGGTCCACGCGGCGCAGCATGGTCACGGGAAAGGTGATTTCCCTGGTGACACCCGACACCGTCAGGCTGCCCTTGGCGTCGAAGTTGACCTGCGCGCCCTTGGCGTCCTTGAGGGTCAGCTCGGCGAGCTTGAACTCGATCTTCTGGTGGTCCTTGTTCTCCTGCACCTTCATCGCCTCCAGCATCACGGCGTCCATCGCCTTGCCGCTGCTGCACTTGAGGGAACGCGCCGGGATGGAGATGAGGCCCTTGGCCGCAACCTTGCCCGGCTTGACCTTGTCCGGCGCTTCCACCAGGGCCGGGTCCAGTTCGACGAACCCGGCGATGAGCTGGCTCTCGGCGTGCCAGTCATGAATCGTCGAGGTTCCTTCCATGCGCATCTTGCTTCCAGGCTGCGACTCGAAGCGGACGAGATTCTGCGCGGACGCGGCGACGGCGAGGCAGAGCAATGCGGCGCTCACGCAGAGAACTTGGGGCAGGCGGTTAGTTTTCATCGGAGTATGATCGTCAATCGGACCGGCACGGGATTGCAACGTTTCGACGCGGCGGCGTCAAACACCATTCGTTGCACCTAATTTGCGGCGCGCTTGCCAACCCCCTCCGACTGCGGGACAAACGGCGCGTGATGGTCTTCCTCAACGGACGTTGCGTGCCCGCCCAACAGGCGGTCGTGTCCGTCTGCGACCGCGGATTCCTCTATGGCGACGGCTTGTTTGAGACCGTGCGCGTGATGAACGGCGTGCCGCTGCGCTGGGACGCGCACTGGCGGCGGATGGCGGACGGGGCGGAAGTGTTGAAAATCAAGCTGCCGTTCACGCCGGAATTCCTGCTGTCCCAGGCGGCCGAACTCAGCCGGCAAAACCGTCTTCCCGAGTCGCTCCTCCGCATCGCGCTCTCACGCGGGGCTGGTCAGCGCGGCTATTCGCCGGAGGGCGCGACCACGCCGACGCTCGTGATGTCACTGCATCCCGCGCCGGCGCTCGATGCCTCCGGCCCGCGCTGGAAGCTTCACACCGCCTCGCTCCGAACACCCGCCGGCGACGCGCTCTCCGCGTGCAAGTCCGCGAACAAGCTTCTCCATGTCCTCGCCCGCGCGGAAGCCGATGCCGCCGGGGCAGACGATGCGCTGCTCCTCAACCCACGCGGCGAAATTGCCGAGGCCGGCGGAGCGAACATCTTCTGGATCGAGGGAGGATTGCTTCACACGCCGCCGCTTTCGTCGGGCGCGCTGCCCGGCGTCACCCGTGCCGATGTCCTCGCATGGTGCCGGTCGCAGGGAGTTGAGGCGCACGAGACCGCCGCCGGTCTCGCGCGACTGCGCCGTGCCGAGGGCTGTTTCCTCACGTCGAGTTCCTGGGGCGTGGTTGAGGTTGTTGCGGTGGACGGCTGTGCGTTTCCGCTCTCCCCGCTGGCCAGCCGCGTTCGTGCCACACTCTGGGAATCCTGGCGCACCGAGGCGAACTGCGCTGGATGAACCCGGGGCGGGAGCCGCTACAGGAATTGAAGGGGAACTGCCGACGGCAGGAAATCTCTACGGCTTGAAAACCGCGCGGCTCAGGCGGCGGGCGAGACTTCTTCCACCGCCTCGCGGATCACGGCCCTGAACCGCGGGATTCCCTCGTCGAACGCCGCGGCGATGGGCAGCACGGGCGTGCGCGGGATGCGGCGCTTGAACTTCTTGAGATTCGTCTCGGCGACGGCTTCGTCCATTTTATTGGCCACGACCAGGCGCGGTTTGTCCAGCAGCACGGGATCGTAAAGCTCCAGCTCGCTGATGAGCTGCTTGTAATCGCTCCACGGCTCACGCCCGTCCGTGCCCGCCATGTCGAGCAGGATGACGAGGATTTTGCAGCGGGTGATGTGTCGCAGAAAGGCGTGTCCGAGACCGACGTTCTCATGCGCGCCTTCAATGAGCCCCGGCACATCGCAGAGGGTAAGGCGCTTGAAATCCGGGTATTCCACGATGCCCACCTGCGGCGTGAGCGTGGTGAAGGGGTAGGCGGCTATTTTCGGGCGCGCCCTGGAAATGGCCGTGAGCAGCGTGGACTTGCCGGCGTTCGGATAGCCGACCAGGCCGACGTCCGCCATCATCCGCAACTCGAAGCGGTAGAAACCCTCGCCGCCCGCCTCGCCCGGCTGCGCAAAGCGGGGCGTCTGGTTGCGCGCGGTGGCGAAGTTGCGGTTGCCGAGACCGCCGCGCCCGCCCTTGCAGAGGATAAATTGCTGGCCGTGAACGGTGAGATCGGCGACCAGCTCGGCATCATCGGCCCCATGCTGGTCGGACTTCGCATCATCCTCCGCCGAAAGGTCAACTTCCTCGGCAATGATGTTGCCTGAGACGCGCAGCAGGGGCCGCCTGGGCGTCTGGATGAGGACCGGCTCCTGCTCGGCGGACCGTTTTCGTGTCTCCACCGGGGCCATCTCGGGAGGTTCGGGCGAAACCACCGCCTCGATTGGGTCCGGAAGCTTCCAGACCAGCGTGCCGCAGGGCACCTTGATGATGAGATCCTTGCCCGCGTGACCGTCCATGCCCTTGCCCATCCCGTGCTCGCCTTTTTCTGCAATGAGCCGCGGCACGTAGAACTGGCCGATGAGATTGTTCAGATCGTGGTCTGCCTGGAGGATGACATTGCCACCCCGCCCGCCGTTGCCGCCGTCGGGACCGCCCTTGGGACGATAGGCCTCGCGGCAGAATGCGATGCATCCTTTGCCGCCGTGTCCGGCACGGGCGAATACTTTGACCTCGTCGATAAACATAAGAGGAGGAAACCGCTAATGGCCATCAACGAATCCACAGACCGGGGCAATCACGGGCACACCCAACGCTCCCCTGAAGTTGGTGCTGTCAACCGGGCCGCCGGACAAGTGCCGGAAAATGTCCATCAATGGTTCCAAATCTGGTTGCAGCATGTGCCGGAAAATAAAAAAAGGCGAGGCCGAAGCCTCGCCCGTTGAGACTGGCGCGATGAGCGCTAATTCTTTTCGGCGACCGCTGCCGCCTGGGCGGCCGCAGGGGTGATGTTCACGCGGCGCTTGGCCTTCTCGAACTTCACGTGACCGTCCACGAGGGCGAAGAGCGTCCAGTCGCGACCGGTGCCGACGTTCTTGCCGGCGTTAAACTTGGAGCCGCGCTGGCGGACGATGATGCTGCCGGCGGACACGAGTTCGCCGCCGAACGCCTTCACGCCGAGCCGCTTCGCGTTTGAATCGCGATTGTTGTGGCTGCTGCCTTGACCTTTCTTGTGTGCCATAAATTTCCTTCCGGCGTGACTGGCGAACCAGCCCCGCGCTTAAGCTTTGATTTCCTTGATCTTGACGACCGTGAGTTCCTGCCGGTGGCCGACCGTGCGGTGGTAGCCCTTGCGGCGCTTCATCTTGAAGGCGATGACCTTGTCGCCGCGCTTGTGCGCGATCACGTCGGCCACGACGCTCGCCGAGGCGACCGTCGGGCTGCCAACGCTGAGCTTGCCGTCGGCGTTGACGAGCAGCACGCGGTCAAACGTGACCGGCTGTCCGGCCTCGACCGTGAGCCGCTCGATTTCGAGCGTGTCGCCCGCGCTCACGCGATATTGTTTCCCGCCGGTCTCTAGAACTGCATACATAAGTTTGTGCCCAAAAAGGGAGCGGGATGGGACCAGAAAGGCGGAGGGGTGTCAACAGCACATTTCAGGACTTGAGCTGCTCTCCCCCCGCTTGCCAGCGCGGGGCTCGTGGCGAATACTCCGCGCGTGAGCGTCACCGTCACCCAACTCACCAACGACCTGCTCGCCTCCTACGCGCGCGTCGGCGGCATCAACCACCTCGATGGCAAAAACCTGCCGTCCAAGACCGCCATCGCCGGCATCACGGTGGACCTGCTGCGGCTGCTCTTTCCCGGCTTCTTCGAGGAAAAGCCCCTGCACTCCTCCGAGCTGAAGGTCGAGACCGCCATCCTCATGGACTCCGTGCAAGGCCGGCTGGAGGACGAATTGCTCAAGGCCCTCGAATACCGTGCCCGCGACGGCGCCAGAAAAAAGGACCACCGCCCCGAAGCCCGGCAGCTCACGCTGGATTTCCTGGGCCGCCTCCCGCACCTGCGCGAAATCCTCCAGACCGACGCCGAGGCCGCCTTCAACGGCGATCCCGCCGCCCTCAGCAAGGAGGAGGTCATCGTCGCGTATCCCTTCATGGAGGCCATCGCCGTGCAGCGCATGGCGCACGAGCTTTACCGGCAGGAAGTGGCCCTGCTCCCCCGCATCATGACCGAGTGGGCGCACAGCCGCAGCGGCATGGACCTCCATCCGGGCGCATGCATCGGCACGCACTTCTTCGTGGATCACTGCACCGGCACCGTCATCGGCGAAACCTGCACCATCGGCCACCATGTGAAGATGTATCAGGGTGTCGGCCTCGTGGCGCGCTCGCTTGCCGGCGGCCAGGCGCTCAAGGGCCAGAAGCGCCACCCCACCGTCGAGGACCACGTCACCATCTACGCCAACGCAACCATCGTGGGCGGCGAGACCGTCATCGGCGCGCACAGCACGGTGGGGGCAAACGTCTTCCTCATGCACAGCGTCCCGCCCAACTCGCTCGTCCTCTACGAGGATGTGAACGTGAAGGTGCTCGACAAGCGCGAGCGCGACCGGGGCCGCGCGGACTTTCAGATTTGAGCCATCGCCCGCCGTCATCCCCCTTCGCGCCTTCGCCTCTTCGCTGTTCACTCCGCCGCCAAACCCGCGTGAATTTGGAAACCTTGGTTCAACAGCGAAGACGCCAAGACGCCAAGTTCAACGGGAAAGCAGTCGTCCCTGTTTCATCCCCTTCGCACCTTCGCGCCTTCGCTGTTCACTCAGCTCCTGACCCGGCATGAAGCGTCTCCCCCTCGTGCAGCTCGACAACGTGAGCGTGTCCCTCGCCGGGAGGCGCATCCTGCACGGCGTGAACTGGCGCTGGCGCCCCGGTGAGAGCTGGGCCGTGCTCGGCGCGAACGGCTCGGGCAAAAGCACCTTCCTCCGCCTCGTCGCCGGCGAGCTGCATCCCGACCCGCTGGACGGCGGCCGGCGCACCTACGGGCTGGACGGAAAGCCGGACACCTCCGCCGTGGACGTGCGCGAGCACATCGCCTTCGTCTCGCCGGAGCAGCAGGAGCGCTACCTGAACATCGAGTGGGTGCGCACGGGACGCGACGTGCTGCTCACCGGCTTCCACCAGACCGACTACCTCTACCGGCGGCTCACGCCGGAGCAAAAGGCGGCGGCGGAAGAGCTGGCCGAAGAACTGTGCCTCGGCCCGCTGTTGCGGCGCGACGTGCAGACGCTCTCGCAAGGCGAGTTCCGCCGCGTGCTCATCGCCCGTGCGCTGCTGGGCAAGCCGCGCGTGCTGCTGCTCGACGAGTTCACCGACGGCCTCGACGCCACCATGCGCGACGCGCTGCTCGCCGCCGTCCAGCGCGCCGCCGACGCCGGGACCAGCGTGCTCTGCGCGACGCATCGCGCGGACGAACTGATACCGGCGCTTCGCCGCCGGCTCGTGCTGGAGGCGGGGCGGATTACCCCGCGTCCGGCAGGGACGGGTTCCACCGTGCCCGGTAGGGCGAGACTCCGTCGAGCCCACGACACCGCCGGAGGCGGGGCGAGCGCAGCGAGCATCTCAGGCAGCCGACCGGAGAAGCTCGCTCCGCTCGCCTCGCTCCGCTCGCAGTGGGGCTCGACGGAGTCTCGCCCTACCAGTCCTGACAAACCGGACCCCTTCCTCTTCCGCCTTCGCAACGCCAGCGTGTATCTCGACCGGAAGCCGGTCCTGAAAAAGTTGAGCTGGACGATGCGCCCCGGCGAACACTGGGCCATCACCGGACGAAACGGTTCGGGCAAGAGCACCTTCCTCAAGCTCCTGCTGGGCGAGCTGCACCCGGCGGTGGGCGGCACCATCGAGCGCTTCAACGAAGCCCGGCGGCACACGCTCTGGGAAATCCGCGCGCGCGTCGGCTACGTGGGGCCGGACTTGCAGACCGCCTACCGCGACGACCTGACCGTGGCGGAGGTGGTCGCCTCCGGCTTCTTCGCCAGCATCGGGCTGATGGACGACGTGACGCCCGCGCAATGGCGGCGCGTGCGGGAGCTCCTGTCACAGTTCGCCCTCGCGGAGCTGGCCGGCCGGAACTTCCTGCAACTCTCCTACGGCCAGCGCCGGCGCGTGCTGCTCGTGCGCGCCCTGGTGCATGCGCCGCAGGTGCTGCTGCTGGATGAACCTCTCGACGGGCTGGACGCGGAATCGCTTGCGCGGATGCGCGATCATCTCGCCCAACTGAGCCGCACCGGCATCGCCCTGGTCATCGTCACCCACCGGCGGGAGGAGCTGTCAGTTGTCCCGTTCAAGGAAGCCCGCCTGTCCTGAGCAAAGGTGCATTACGGACGCGGCAGAAAAGGGCAGGCGTTTCCTGTTAATCGAGCAGCTTCTCAAAGCACACGAACGGACCCTTGCGCATGGTCGCGGTGCCGGTGCGGCGATAGCCGAGCCGCTCGTAGAGGGCGAGCGCGGCGGGGTTCGCGGTGAAGCAATCGAGGTGGATGGAACGGAAGCCTTGTGCCCGAGCCAGCGACTCGGCGTGGGCCATGAGCAGCTTCGCAAGACCGCGTCCCTGCGCCGCCGGATGCACCATGAGCCGGTGCACCGCCGCCGCCGGTTCGCCTGCGACGGACCAATCCATGCCCTGCCAGAGCGGGTCGTGCGTGGTGTCCAGCGTGACGCATGCGTTAGGACAGCCGACATCAGGGTCGCCCGTGCGCCACACGTGCAACGTCCCCGCCGCGAGGTCGCGGGCGAGGACGGCGGCGTCCGGATAAACCTCGTCCCACTGCTCAATGCCGTCGGCGCGCATCCGGGCGATGCAGGCGTCTTTGAGCGCCAGCAAATCCGGCAAGTCGGCGGTGACACCGGGAAAGGGCATCGCGGTTTCGATGGTTCAACCTTCCGCGTGCGACTCCAGAGCGAGGACACGGACGAGCGCCGCCTTCACACGTTGAAACTCCTCCGTGCTCAAGACGCCCAGCCGGGACTCGAACCGGACCAGCGGCATGGGTTGGAGTTGTTGCAGGTGAAACACTCCCGGCTTGAGAAATGGCTTGGGCAGGGCCAGTTCCCAGCGGTTTCCTCGCACGGCAGTGGTGTGCGGGACGACCACCACGAGGGCCAGCTCCTCGTCACGTGGGTATTCGCTCATGACGAGGGCGGGGCGGACCTTCGCCGCCATGCCGAAGTCCACCCACCACACTTCACCGGGCTGCGGCCTGCTCATCCTGCGCCTCCATCGCGTCGAGCATCTGGAAGCGTTCGAGGGCGAGCCGTTCGCACTCGGCCAGCGTCGCGGCATCCTGCTCCGCCTCGAAGATCAGGCGCATGAGGTCGCGTCGCTCCTGATGGGACAACCGCGGAATCTCCGCTGCGATGTCTGCTTTGCTCATGGGGAAATGATACTCACCAACCGGCAGAAAGCCCGTTCTTTTTCGGGCGCGGTAATCCTCTCAATGCCGTCGGCGCGCATCCGGGCGATGCAGGTGTCATTCAGGGCAACGAGTGCGTTGAGGCTCGATATTCCACCACACTCAATCATCACAAGAGATTATCGGTATCTCGCTTGGCTGCAGTGATGGGGGCGTTCAGAAGACATCCCTGAGCTTCTTTGCGGACATCAGTTTCGCAAGGGTGCAGTAGCGTGGTCCTTGCATCGAGCCTTTGGGTGCGTCGCCAAAAGGGATTGGTCCGACCGCACGAGCGGGCTCATTGAAGACTACCCGAAACTTGCCCTCCTGCCCGTAAGGCTCAATGTGTTTGACCGGTGCAACGTGGGTTATCGCGCTAGTGGGCTGGCCTACGTATCCAGCAATCCACTTAATCTTTTCCAGCATGGCCCCCGCAATTCGGATTTGATACCAGCAGTTCTCTCCTAAGAAGACGGCTTGGAACCCCTCCGGCTTTGCCGGAACGATGACGGTATCAAAAACTGGTTCGTCTGGCTGTGCGACGGGCTGGGGCTGAGCAATGATAGGCTTCGTCTTTTCAAGTGCGCGCAACCCAACCAAGGGGAGGATTCTGACCACTTCGTGAAAGAACCGCCGGGCGTCCTGTCTGTCGCTCTGCGCCAATGCCGGCTCTTGGGGTTGGTTGCCGTTGTCGAGGTGACACATTTTCGCAACCACCGCATCACGAACCAAGGCATACTCCAACCACTGCGCGTGTGCGGAGTTGAAATTCGAACTCGTCGAAGTAAACACGACGCAATATTGCCAGAAGTCTTTTTCCTTCGCGTGGTTGGCTATCCGAAGACTTACGCAGTCTCCTTGGCCTATGTAGACCGTCGGCAAATCATCTTCCTCCACGAACCCCCAAAGCACGTAAACACCTGGCCGGTCGAAATTGTAAGCATCGTCCGACTTGAGACCTGACCAACGGTGTCGGGGAAACACGGCACCAAGGCCGGTCCAGTTGAGTTGGTCGATTATCCGAAGCCCTTCTGGGTCTCCGTCAGCGACGAAAATTCGGATTGTGTAGGGGTCGGCCATGTCGGCATTTACTCGCGAAGCACCCCGGCTTACAAGCGTCTTTGTCCGGCTAAAGCCTCTGGGGCAGCTCAATCAAACGTCACCACCTTCAGCCCCGTCTTCTCCCGCACGGTCTGGGCCATGGCTTCGAGTTCGGTCTTGGTCAGCCTGCCACAGAACGGCTCGGGCGTGGGGCGGGCGATGGTGTAGAGGTGGACCTCCCGGATTTGCGCGCCGTCGTGGGCGAGTTCCTCCAGACGGAAGCAATACTCGGCCAGCTCCTCCGGCGGCATCGGCTCGCCGTGCATCCGCAGGAAGAGGCTCTGGATGATGATGGGCCGCACGCGCGCGGTGACGAGGAGGTTGTGCAGGATGCGGTCGAGGCGGACGGTGGTGCGGTTGACGAGCTTGTAGTAGCCCTCGGTGCCGGCGTCGAGCTTGGCCCAGATTTCGCCCTGGTTGGCGTCCATGATTTCGAGGCCGCGCTTCACGCTCGCCGTGTCCAGGCCGGCGGCGTCGGTGATGAGGACGAGCTTGGTCGCATCGAGGCCCTCGGCGCGCTTCACCTCGGCGACGACCCGGACGCACTCGTCGAAGTTGTGGAGCATGGTCGGCTCGCCGTCGCCGCTGAAGGCGATGTCGCGCGGGGTCCGGGTGAAAGCGGGCGGGACTTCATCGAACTTCGGCTCGCGGGCGAGGCCGCCGTCGCGGGCGTAATGGATCATCGCCGTGAGTTCCTCGCGCATCTGGGCGAGGTCCACGCCGGCGGCCTTGCCGTGCGTCTTGCGGTCCACCTCGCAATACACGCAGTCGAAGTTGCAGTGTTTGTCGGGATTGAGGTTGATGCCGATGGAGAGGCCGCCGCTGCGCCGCGAGATGACGGGATAGACGTAGGTGAAGTCCTTGTAAACGCGGGTGTGGTCCCGCACGGCGGCAAGCGTGTTCGGAATGGCAACTGGCGTCTCCGGCATGGGGGCAATGTAGGCGCGGGCGGGGGCGGAGCAAGTCAGCAGTGTTCAGTATTCAGTGTTCAGTTGGGAGCAGAACACTTCGCGCGCGCTCGGGTGACCGTTCCCACTGAATACTGATTACTGAAAACTGAACACTTCACGGCGCGAGGCGCGTCATCACCGCGTCTGCGACGCTCGCCGGCGAAATACCCCGCAGGCACTCGATCGGTTCCGCCCAATGGCAGCGGCTCTTCATGCATGGGGCGCATGGCACCGGATGTCGCAGGGCTAAGCCCGCCTGTCCGTAGGGGCCGGTCTGATCCGGGCGCGTCGGGCCGAAGAGGGAGACGACCGGCCGGCGGAGCGCGGCGGCGAGGTGCATCGGGCCGGTG
>JBAYGL010000148.1:0-10794 GCA_041666725.1 Limisphaerales bacterium | reverse complement strand
GGCCAGTGAGGGTAGCCGGTGGGAAGCCGCGACCAAAGGGAGCGACGCACCCACCGGATTGCCAGCCAACCTGATCGCGCCCCAGCGGGGCGCATGAAGGGCGTGTCCCGGACGGGTTCATGCGCCCCGCCGGGGCGCGGACCGCCCGCTGACCAACCCGGTGGGTGCGCTTGGTTTCACCAAGCTTCCCACCGGCTACTTTCAAGCGCGCCTCCAGCGCGAGGTCTTGTGGCGCTGTCTGGGGGCGTTGCCCCTGGCTAAGTTCCAGCGGCCCTCCGGGCCAAGATGGGCGGGTCGTCCGCCGCAACGGGCCGGTGGCCCGTTCCACCCGGAAGAGATCGGGTGCGTCAGGGCATTCGGGTCCGTTCGTGTGCATCGCGATTGAGGCGCTTACTTGTTCCCCGCCCGGTAAAAATCCAACGTGTGCTCCAAGCCCTTTTGCCAGGTGACTTCGGGGACGTAGTTCAGGCCGGCGCGGGCGGCGGAGATGTCGGCGGCGGAGTGCTTGATGTCGCCGGTGCGCGGGGGCATGTGGACGGGCGCGAGGCTTTGGCCGGTCTGGCGGTTCAGCTCGGCGGTGAGCTGGAGCAGGTCAATGCTCTCGCCGCAGCCGACGTTGAAGACCTTGCCGGCGACCTTGGCCGCGTCGCCCTCGGCAGCGAGCAGGTTCGCGTTCACGACGTTTTGCACATAGACGTAGTCGCGGGTTTGCCGGCCATCGCCGAAAATCTTCGGGGCCGTGCCTTGCAGCATCAGGGTGCAGAACTTCGCGATGACGCCGGAGTAGGGCGAGTCGAAGGACTGGCGCGGGCCGAAGACGTTGAAGTAGCGGAAGCTGATGGTCTCGAAGCCGTAGAGCTGGTGGAAGAGCTGGCCGTAGCGCTCGGCGGCATACTTCTGGAGGCCGTAGGGCGAGATGGGCGCGACGGCGTGGGACTCGTGCTTCACGGGGGCCTCGGAGTCGCCATAGACGGCGGAGGACGAGGCGAACATGAAGCGCTTCACGCCCGCGTCGCGCGCGGCGACGAGCAGGCCGAGCGAGGCGTCGAGGTTGTCGCGGTTGGTCTGCATCGGCTGCGCGACGGAGAGCGGGACGGAGGGCTGCGCGGCCTCGTGAAACACCCAGTCGCAGCCGGCCACGAGCTTCTTCACGAGAGCTTCGTCGGCGACCTCGCCCTGCGCGAACTCGACTTCGTCGCCGGGCTTTTTCCAGTCGAGGTTGTGGAGCTTGCCGGTGCTGAGGTTGTCGAGCACGACGACCTTCGCGCCTCTCCGACAGAGCGCCTCGCAGATGTGTGAGCCGATGAATCCCGCCCCGCCGGTGACCAGTGCTTTCATTTTGAAGTGAGCAAGGTTCTAACGAAGGGGGCGGTGGATTGCCAGCCAATCTCACACGCTTGGTGACGTGAAGGCATTTGAGGATTTGCTCCGGCCGGACGGTCTTTTGCCGGTGGCCCGCGTTGGCCCGGGTGCCACGACCGGCTGCGGAGATGCTCCGCCTTCGCCGTCTTGGCCACCGCCAAAATCCCCCGCCGCCGCACTCCGCCCAATTTTCAGACAGGCCCCAGCGCAGTTTTAACGCAGCTCTCGCCAATACTGGTGATGTGTTAAAGTGGCGCAACGTCTACTCTGAACATTCAATGGCGCAAAAACCACCGGCACCCATTTCGATTGCCATTGTAGAAGACAGCAACGAATTCAGGACCTGCCTGACTCTTCTTCTGCAAACAGCGCCGGGTTTTCGTTGTGTGGGTGGATTTGCCAGCGGCAGGGAGGCGAGAAAACGCATCCCCATCCTGCGCCCGCAGGTCGTTCTCATGGACATCATGCTGTCGGACGGCTCGGGGGTGGATCTCGTCCGTGAGCTGAAACCACGACTGCCGGGCACGCAGTTCATCATGCTCACGGTGTCGTGCACATCTGAAACGCTTTTCACCGCGTTGATGGCGGGCGCAACCGGCTACCTGCTCAAGGACACCACGTCCCCGGAGGAAATCCTGAAGGCCATTCGCGAGGCTCACGCCGGTGGTTCGCCGATGTCGCCAGCCATCGCCCGCCTCGTCGTCAACTCCTTCCGAGATAGGCCACCAACAAGGGGGCCGCTGCCCAGCCTCACCGCCCGCGAGCGTGAGGTCTTGGAGCATCTAGCCAGGGGACTGCTCTACAAGGAGATATCCGACAGGCTCGGCATCACCTACGAAACCGTTCATTCCCACATCCGGGTCATCTACGAGAAACTTCAAGTGCGCTCCCGGACGCAGGCCGTGATGCGCTACATGCAGGGGAACGGTCCGCTTCTCCCGATGTAGGCGTGAGGAGCAATGGGAGGCGTAGGAGGAAGGTCCGCCTGCGGTCATGGTGCCAATTCGAGGAAAATCGTCGGGATCAGCCCGAAATTGCTGGCCGCCTGGTAATTTGGCACCCGCCAGTTCTGGGGATGGTGATACGCCGGGAGGTTTGCTACCGATACCGCCTGCGTGGGAGTGTGCTTGCAGGCAGGAGAAGTTCCCATGGCGGTGGCGGAAACCGGTGCGGCGACGCCGCTTGTTCGAACATTCGGAACGCTGCAAGAAACGCAGGACTATGTGGAGTTGTCTCAAGACCTGGCTGTCCAACGGACTGGGCGATGGAGGTGGTGGTGTGCCCATTGATTCCGGAGCGCACATCGATGCCTTGGTGCTGCGAAAAGACGGGGGAGTGGAACTGCTCATTCTGGCGGACTGTCACCTCGACGGATCGCAACGCACGCAGGACCTCCTGGAAGGCAAAATCAAAGAATATCTCCGGCAGCGCAACAGCGTCGCGTTCAACGCGGAGTTCAATTACCCGCCCTCGGACAAGGTCCACATCGTTCTGGAGAGCCGGCGGGCGCCCTCTTCCGAAATTCACGCACTGGTGCATCGACTGGAGCCGGTGCTTCGCGCCAGCAACGTCCGGATCATGTTTCGCACTCACAAGCAGGGGTGGCATTTCCTTCGCAAACAACACTACCCGCAACTGTCGCGGCATGAGAACCGCGGCGCTGCCCAACCTTCATCTCCCGATCATGACTAAATCCACCGAACTCAAACCGGACCATCGTCTCCCCGTCTTTGAACCCAGCGTCGGCACGGTGCCAGACGTTCGGCTACCGTTCGGCTGCCCGCACGGCAATGGCGAGCATATTCTGTTTGTCGATCAGGAGCCGCTTGCCAACCTGTGCAGGAATGTCCTGGAACGGTTTGGCTACCGTGCTTCCCACTGCACCAGCTCCGCCAGGGCGCTGGCCCTCCTTCAGGAGCAGCCGGACCTGTTCGATCTCGTGATTGCGGAGATGAACATGTGCGGTCCCGATGTCGCGGGATTCGCGCGCAGACTGTTTGAGATTCGTCCTGGTGCGAGAGTCATCATGACCACCAGCTTCAACTCAAGCCTCACCTTGAGCAGATTGCACGAAATGGGGATCACCGAGCTGTTGCAGAAGCCTTACGACATCAGGAGCCTTGCTGAATCCGTGCATCGCACATTGGACCGAAGGAGCTCCCCCGCGTAATTTCAAAGGCGGTCGCCGGGGTATGGCTGCCGTTCATCCGCGCCGGCACATCCCTCGCGTGGCTCGCGGCGTTCACGCCGCAGCAGGTGGAGGTCGGGAAGCCTGATTTATCCGGGGCATTCGTTCCATGCGGACATTTCTGCGGCGTGCATTGACTTGGCCCAGCGCGGCCGATAGGTTTTTCCCAACAAAGAAAGCCGCGCATGCTCGAAGTCATCGAAAAGCTCCTCGTTCTCCAAGACCGCGACCGCAACCTTCTCCGCACCCAGGGCGAGCTGGCGGCCATCGAACCCCAGCGTGAGCGCGCGAAATTCCGCGCCAACTCCTCGCAGCAGGCCCTGGACGCCGCCAAGCTCAAGGCCAAGCAGATCGAGTCGGACAAGAAGAAGCTCGAACTCGACGTCGAGGCGCAGAAGGAGCGGATTTCCAAATATTCCCTCCAGCAGTTCCAGACCAAGAAGAACGAGGAGTATCGCGCGCTGGCCCACGAGATCGACACATGCAAGGGGAACATCTCCAAGATCGAGGACCAGATTCTGGAACTCATGGAGCAGGCGGACAAGACCGCGAAGGATGTCTCATCCGCCACGAAGATTGCCAACGAGGCGAAGAAGGACGTGGACGTGGAAGTCGCCGAGCTGGGCAAACGAGAGGCCAGTCTCAAGGCGAAGCTGGAGGAGCTCCAGTCCAACCGGAAAGAACTCGCCGTGGGCGTCGAAGAAGGCGCGCTGTCGCGTTACGAGCGGCTGCTCAAGAGCAAGGGCGAGAACGTCATCGTGGGCATCCAGCACAGTGCGTGCGGAGGCTGCCACATGCGGCTGCCGACACAGGTCATGGTCGCGTGCCAGTCGCAGTCGGAGGTGAATTCCTGCCCGCACTGCGGTCGCATCCTCTACTTCACTCGGGACATGGAACTCGCGGGAACGGACTAGGCGGATTGCTTGTCGCGGGGCGGTTCTGCGAGACAGGGCAGGGGCATCATCCAGTCGGGATCACCTGCGGAGTGCGCCGTCTTTTTCACGGCGGACCAGACCCTTACGTGAGCAATCCGGGGATCGGCGTGCCGTGGTAGAAGAGGTTCGGGCGGCCCTGTTCGTCCAGCCAGTGCGCCTCCTGCGGGATGCCCAGCGCGTGGTAGATCGTCGCGGCGAAATTCTCCGGCGTCTGCGCCTCGCTCGTGGGATGCCCGCCATTCTTGTCCGTGGAGCCGACAACGTGCCCGCCCCGAACACCGCCTCCCGCAAAGAACACCGACTGCACCGCGCCCCAGTGATCGCGGCCCGGCAGCCTTGCCCCGGCGATGGTGGAGATTTTCGGCGTGCGTCCGAACTCGCCGGCCATCACGACGAGCGTGCTGTCGAGCAGGCCGCGTTCGTGCAGGTCGTCGAGCAGCGCGGAGACCGCGCGGTCCATCGGCGGCAGCAGGAAATTCTTCAGGTTCGGGAAGGCGGACTCGTGCGTGTCCCAGGTTTCGTTGTTGCCGAGGTTGACCTGCACGAGCCGCACGCCGTTCTGCACCAGCCGCGAGGCCAGCAGCAGCGACCAGCCGAAGGAGTTGCGTCCGTAGCGATCCTGCTCCTTCGGGTCCGCGTTGGTCACGTCGAAGGCCCCGGCGATCTTCCCGTCCGTGAGCAGCGACGTGGCCATCTGCCAGTAACGGTCGTGGTCGGCGGCCTCCGCGGCGTGGGCCAGTTGTGTGCGCTGGCCGTTCAACTCGCTGGCGAGCGCGAGGCGGTCCTTCAGGCGTCCGTTGGCGAGCCAGTGCGGCAGCGAGAGGTTGGGGGCGCGGAAGGCGAGCGAGGACTGTTCCTTCGCGCCCTCGCGATGGTGGAAGAGGTATTCGGGATACGCCCCGTAGTTCGCCGCGTTGTAGGGCGAGCAGTCGAGGAACCACGGCTCGCGGCGCTTGCCCGCGATGCCCGCGAACTGTCCCGGAATCACGCGGCCCGTGCGATGCACGAGCTTTTCCGGAAGGATGATGGCGGGCGGAAGGTTGTTCTGCGGTGCGAAACGCGTCGCGGCCAGTGCGGTTATGGATGGCCAGTCGGATTCCTTCGGGCGGTTCGGGTCGAAGCCCGGCGGGATGTCCGAACGCCCCGTGAGCATGATGTGGTGGCTGGCGGAGTGGTCGTTGGACTTGTGCGTGAGCGAGCGGCAGAGCGCCCAGCGCTCGCTGCGTCCGGCCAGTTCCGGCAGATGCTCGCAGATGTGCAGGCCTGGCGTGCGGGTGGGGATGGGCTTGAACTCACCGCGAATGTTCGACGGCGCGTCCGGCTTCATGTCAAAGCTGTCTTGCTGCGCCAGCCCGCCGGAAAGGAAGATGTAGATGACCGACTTGGCCCGTGTGCGGCTGCGTCCGGCCACTCCTTCGGCGCGCAACCAGTTCAAGTGATTCATCCCCAGGCCGAGCAGGCCGATTGCACCGGCCTGCACCGCGGTGCGGCGGGACTGTCCGGCGGGATGTTTCAACGGTTCGGCCATTGTCACACTGGGATTGGTCGTGCTTCGACGTGGCACTGCCCCGTTCAAATCACCTTTTCTTGCGTTCTCTGAAAATGGGAGTCAGGGCGGGTCGGGGGGATCATGGAACCTTTTAAATCGTTGACCCAAATGTCAACCATCAGACATTATTTTCGTATGAGTAAGGCCATCCTCTATGCATGTGTCGTCGCAAGTCTGATCACGGGCTGCAAGAAAAAGCCGGAGCCGGCCCCTGCCCTTAAAGCTGCCCCACCCGTTGCCTCCGCTCCAAAGACTCCGGAAGAGGCCCTGCGCGAGGTTAATAATGTCGTATTGGCTTACGCAATGACTTCTGGAAAAAAGCTCCCGCCGACCTTGGAAGATTTGGTGAAACAGGGCGTTATACGACAACTCCCTCCGCTGCCGCCGGGACGGAAGTTTGTCATGGATCCCAAGAACGGCCGGGTGGAGATCAAGTAGGCTGACGGTGCTTGCCTTTGGTTGTTGCTCAGAGCTTCGATGGAAGGGGCCTCAGCCCGTCAAGGAACATGGTTTTGTGCCATTTCCAAGGACAGTTAGCGTGAATGTGGGGAGCACATCACGGCTTCAAAAAAAGGAGACTGCCTGCAACCGCCAATTTGGCTTCGCAGCGGTTAGGGCCCCCAAACCTTGTCAGCGTTTTTAAGCCACTCGTAGAGAGACAGTGAGCGTGCTGAACCGTCCGCGCAGCCCACCGTGCTCCTGTCTTTGGGGCTGTCCTGAACAGTGTCACTGCGGCTGTGGCGGGCAATAAAGCCATTGTAGGTAAGAGCATTATTAAGACCGGCACCCCAAGCGTTGTAGACGTTAGTGGTCAATGCTGTGTAGGCAACGGTGCTAGCGGGGCCAGCCGTGTTAAGGGAGTCGTATTTCCAGTTGGTAGGGGTGTATACCAAACCGACCGAAGTGCTGGTGTCGGCCACCAGCGCGGCAGTCCCAGGAATCAAGTTGATCCGCATGGAACCGGGGATGCCGCCTCCGGTATATTGGAACATTCTCCCATACACGACGCCGTAACTGTTGTTTGCCGGCTCTTGAGGGCAGAGCATCAGCACCCCGCCTCCGGCGGCCGGGACGGGTGTGGTCCCTGTGGCACCCAAATAGCGGGCGGTAGTTTTCGACCAGAAATTGTCCGGATAAGGAGCCGCTCCCCAAACGCCGTAAAAATAACCGAATGGCGGGAGGACATTATCGTGTTCACTCGTGTAGAGGTTCATTGCCAGAGCGATCTGTTTTTTGTTGCCGATGCACTTGGTCGTCATCGAGCTTTCCCTCGCCTTGGCTAGGGCCGGCAGGAGGAGGCCGGCCAAGATCGCGATGATGGCGATGACTACGAGAAGTTCGATGAGCGTGAAGCCGGAAGAGGGCTCTGATTTCATGAGTGTGGAGCGACAGTGGGCGTGTATTGCGGTAAGTCAAACAAAATATGACCAATCGGTCATTCGGTAGATTTGGCTCGTATTAGGGGGCTCAGTTGCGGCTGCTTCTGGCGACTTTGCAGCTGTATCGGCGGCCAGTAACGGCAGGGGTTTGCTCGGCGCGAGAGTGATGCGGGGGAAAACCTGTTCACCGCTTTACGAACACAGAGTGCCGTCGGCTCGTCCGGACGTTGATCCGCAAGCCTTGGATTTTCCCAATCGTCGGTTGCCTTCAGGCCGGGATCGCCTATAAATCCGCCGCCAGAATTCCACTGGCCGACCGGCATCCGTCCGGCTGAACTGAACGCGCGGCGGGCGCGGGTGTCAAAGTCACCGACGGTCGCTGGCAACTGAACTGAACAACTGAACAAGCCATGAAAAATTTCCTGCAAATGGGCAAGCGGTTCTTCCTCTTCGCCGCAGTCAACCTGCTGGTGATGATCACGCTCTCGGTCGTCCTGGGCGTGGTGCTGCACTTTTTCCCTCAGCTGGCCGGCCGCCGGGGCGGCGGCAACTGGCTCCCCTACTTCGCGGTCTTCAGTCTGATTTTTGGCATGGGCGGCGCGTTCATCTCGCTGGCGATGTCGCGGGTGATGGCCAAGTGGATGATGGGCGTGCAGGTGATTGATCCGAACACCAGCGAACCGGAGGCGCGTGAACTGGTCCGGATGGTCCATGGTTTCGCAAAACGCGCCGGTTTGCCCGCGATGCCGGAGGTCGGGGTTTATGAGTCGCCGGAGGTGAACGCGTTTGCGACCGGACCGAGCAAGTCACGCTCGCTCGTGGCCGTCTCCACCGGACTGCTTCACCAGATGAACCGCAGTGAAACCGAGGGCGTCATTGCGCACGAGATTGCGCACATCGCCAATGGCGACATGGTCACGATGACCCTTGTGCAGGGCATCATCAATGCCTTCGTCATCTTCCTCTCGCGGGTGCTGGGTTTCCTCGCGGCGCAGGCGCTCAGCGGCAGCCGCAGCAGCGACGACCGTCCGAGCTTCGGCCAGTCGCTTCTGCAAATGGTCTTTGTCATCCTCTTTGAAATCCTTTTCACCCTGCTGGGCACCATCGTGGTCGCGTGGTTCTCGCGGAAGCGCGAGTTTCGCGCCGATGCGGGCGGGATGCTGCTTGCAGGCAAGCCCCAGATGATCGGCGCGTTGCAGGCCCTGCAGCGCATCTACGATCCGCAGGTTGCCTCCGAGGGGGCCGGCTCCGGTTTCCAGTCGCTGAAAATCTCCGGCAAGTCCGGCGGGTTCATGGCGCTGTTCTCCACGCACCCGCCGCTGGAGGAGCGGATTGCACATCTCGAAAGCCTTGGTCGCTGAGCCGTTTCCCGGTTCGGATCGCAGCCGGGTTTTTACTTGCCGCAGGTGTCTCCTGTAACGAATCCTCTCCGCACCATGGCCGTGACGAAAACAGTCTCGAAGAGGAGGAAGCAGGCCGCCGCTCCGAAGCCAGCCCGGGCCTTCAACGCCTTTCGCCCGCGTCCTCGCCCCGCTTCGTCCAAGGAGACGCCCGCCCCGACGACCCCGCCCGGCGCGGTTGCCGGTGCGCCAGGGGTTGATGCGCTGCTGGCGGGAGAATCCGCAGAGCGCGCGCGCACTCCTTACGACGGCGACAGTGCCATCAAACTCTACCTTCGCGAGATCGGGCTGGTGCCGTTGCTGACCCCGCAGCAGGAGATCGAGCTGGCCGCCCGCATTCAGAAGGGCGACAAGGCCGCGCGCGAGCTGATGATCAAGGCCAACCTCCGTCTCGTCGTGAAGATCGCCCACGACTATGACTGGCTCGGGATGCCCCTGCTCGACCTCATCAACGAGGGCAACATCGGCCTGATGAAGGCTGTGGAGCGCTTCGACCCGAAGAAGGGCGGCAAGCTTTCGACCTACGGTGCGTGGTGGATCAAGCAGTCCATCAAGCGCGCCCTCGCCAACCAGGGCAAGACCATCCGACTGCCGGTGCATCTCGTGGACAAGATTTCCAAGATGCGGCGCGTGGCGCTGAAGCTTCAGGAAGTTTTTGGCCGCGAGCCGACCGACGAGGAGCTGGCCGAGGAAATGGGGATGACCGCCAGCCGGGTTGCCCAGCTTCGCACCGCCGCGATCCGCCCGGCCTCGCTTGATGCGCCTGTTGGCGACGGGGATGACTCCCACCTGTTCGGGGAAATCATCGAGGACGAGCAGGCGGAGACGCCCTACGAGCAGCTTGAGGAGAAGACCGTCAACTCGATGCTCCGCGACATGCTCAAGACGCTGCCGCCCCGCGAGGCGACGATTCTCACCTACCGGTTCGGTCTCGACGGCGGGAGCGAACGCACGCTGGAGGAGGTCGGGCAGAAGTTCGGCGTCACCCGTGAGCGTGTCCGCCAGATTCAGAACATCGCGCTTCACAAGATGCGCCGCATGATCGAGAAGCGCGAGGCGCAGAAGATTTAGCCGTCCATGAACCGTCCCAAAGTCACCGCCCGAGACATCGCCGCCGCCATCCGCAATGTGCCGGACTTCCCCAAGCCCGGCATCCAGTTCAAGGACATCACGCCCGTGCTCGCGGACGGGCGGCTGTTTGCCGGAACGATCGACCTGCTCTGCGAGAAATACCGGCCCGGGGATGTGGATGTCGTCGTGGGAATTGATGCGCGCGGGTTCATCTTCGCGTCGGCCGTGTCGTTCCGGCTCGGGGCCGGTTTTGTGCCTGTGCGCAAGAAGGGCAAGCTCCCATACGCCACGCACGAGCAGAGCTACGATCTGGAATACGGCTCGAACACCGTCGCCATCCACACCGACGCCGTGAAGCCCGGCGCGCGTGTCCTGCTCGTGGATGATTTGCTTGCCACGGGCGGCACGGCCTCGGCGGCGGTGCAGCTCCTCGAAAAAATCGACGCAAAGATTCTGGAGATCCACTTCCTGATCGAGCTGGAGTTCCTCGGGGGCCGGAAAAAACTGAAGGGCTATCCGGTGCAGTCCCTGGTGACTTACTGAGCCGGGACTTCAATAGGTGATGGTTTTGCCGGGAGGGAGCGTCAGTCTTGGACGCATGAAATATTTCTCTCCCGCTGCCTGTCTCCTGTTCTTGCTGATCCTCTCCAGTCCAGCCGCCGAGGCGGTGGTGGACCTCGGGCTTGTGCGCGAGGAACACGTCATGGTGCCGATGCGGGATGGCACCCGCCTGTCAGCCTACCTCTACTTTCCGCCGGGCACCGCAAAGTGGCCGGCGATTTTCGAGCAACGTTACGCGGACATTCACGGTGCCGGGTCGCGCAAGGGGGCGGCGAAGTTTGCGGAGGGCGGCTTTATCATCGCACTGGTCAACTATCGCGGGGCCGGGCTCTCGGAGGGCAGGTGGCGC
>JBAYGL010000147.1:0-10809 GCA_041666725.1 Limisphaerales bacterium | reverse complement strand
GAGGCCCGCTACGCTGGCGAGCCGTTGATCCTGCCCGGCAAGGACGCGCCGGTGTTTCCGAAGCACGACGCGCGCGCGCTGGTTGCCTACCTGCTGAGTCAGAACGCCGACATCGGCCTGCCCGAGGCCCCGGCACCCAAGGTGATCACGCCCGCTGCGCCGGCCCCTGCGAAGCCATGAGCCAGAACAAGCCCAAGTCCACGTCCGCCAGAATCGAGACCGAGCCGACCGTGTCCACCGGGGCCGCGCGTGCCTGGCCGTTCGTCCTGCTGGGCGTGCTGCTTTTCGGATGCTTTCTGCATGTGGATAATTCCGGCGGCGCGTTTCGGGCGGACATTTACCAGCCCGGTGACAAGACGCCCCCGCGCGCGGCGGCGAAGTCGCCGGAGGAGCAGCTGCTGGATCGCGGTCGTCAGGTCTATGCCACATGCGCCGCGTGTCACCAGCCCAACGGCATGGGCACGCCGGGACAATTCCCCCCGCTGGTCGCGTCGGAGTGGGTGCTGCATGAGAACGCCAACCGCATCGTCCGCCTCGTGCTGGACGGCGTGGGCGGTCCCATCACCGTCAAGGGCGTGGCCTACAGCAACGCAATGGTGCCGTGGCGGGACACGCTCAACGACTACGACATCGCCGCCGTCTCCAGCTTCATCCGCAGCAACAAGGAATGGGGCAACAACGCCTCGTTCGTGACGCCTGCGCAGGTGAAGCTCATCCGCGAGGACACCAAGTCCCGCGCCGGCCAGGCGTGGACGGCCGATGACCTCCTCAAGGTTCCCTGAGCCGGGCCGGGCTTCGGCTCATTCCGACGCCGCGCGGGCGAGGCGGGCTTCACAGTCGGGGCAGATGCGGGGCGAGGTTTCCGTGTTGAAGGCGGGTTCCAGGAGATTCTCAATCGGCTGCCACCGGTTCTGCTCGTCGCAGTAGCTCTTGCAGCCCGGGCAGAAGCGCAGCGCACCCCGCAGTTCGCCGACCTCCCGGTGCAGGCGCAGGATGCGCTCCGCCACCTGCAGGCGGGCCGCAAGCTGCTCCCGGTCCAGGGGTTTGTTCAGGAAATCGTCCGCGCCGGCGTCCATCGCTTCCAGGTAGCGCGTCTTGCCGTTCAGCACCGTCAGGAAGACGATGTAAACGTAGTGCCTGCACTTCACCTCGCGGATGCGGCGGCACAGCGTGGGGCCGTCCATTTCCGGCATCATCCAGTCGATGATGACCACCTCGGCGGGGGATTTCTGAAACGCCTCCCAGCCCTCCCGGCCGTTCGAGGCCTCGGTCACATGATGTCCGAGGGCGTCGAGGGAATGGCGGAGCAGTTCGCGGGAAACGGGATCGTCTTCGGCGATGAGGATGCGCATGACGGAAGGATAGGCGTGGCGCGGGCGGTGCGGAAAGCGCAAACCTGTCCGCGCAAGGTTCGGTGGCCGGAGTGCGCAGCGTGGTTCGATTTTCGAGGAGCCGTGGAGCATCGCACCCGAATGCGATGGACTGGCCAGCGTCAACCAAGGCAGTCTTTCATTGTCACCACCGTGCGTTTGCAAACTCATCCATCAACATGACACCCCAACAGAAAGCCGGGAGCCTCGGCATCAAGTTCGAGAAAATCGCCCCCGGATACCTGAACCTCTGCATCCGCAGCGGCAACCAGCTCATCACCTCCGGCCACGTCAGCGACCTCAAGGGCAAGCTCGGAGCGGACCTCGCCGTTGAGCAGGGCTACGGTGCCGCGAAGAACTGCGCGGAGAAAATCCTGCGCTCGGTCTGGAACACCCACGGCACGCTCGACGGCCTGCGCGTGCTCAAGGTCCTCGGCTGCGTGAACTCGACGTTGGAGTTCACCGACCAGCATCTCGTCATCAACGGTGCCTCGGACTTGCTGCACATGATCTTCGGAAAGGAAGGCGACGGCTGGCATGCCCGCAGCGCGCTGGGTTTCGCCCAGTTGCCCACCGGCGCGGCCGTCGAGGTGGAGGCTGTCTTCGAGATCAAGGGCTGAACTGTGAAACCCGAGTCCCGACCCGCACCAGCGCGTGGAGCGCGGCGTTCACGCCGCAGAAGCGTGCGTGCGGCAGCGGACTTTCGGATGCCTTCCACATGCCCGTCTTTCTGCGGCGTGAACGCCGCGCTCCGCGCGATTGTTGCGACGCTGCTGCTCGTCGCCGGGCCGGTCCGCGCAAATGACTGGCCGATGTGGCGTGCGAATCCGGGACGCACGGCTGCGGTTGCGCCCGCGTTGCCGGAGAAGCTTGCGGTGCTCTGGAGCCGCGAGCTGGGGCCGCTCAAGCCGGCTTACCGCGATGTGCGCCTGCAGTTCGACCGGGGCTACGAACCGGTCGTGCTCGGCCGGCGGCTCTTCGTCGCCTCGTCGCGTGATGACAGCGTCACGGCCTGCTCCACGGACACGGGCGCGGAGTTGTGGAAGGTCTTCGCCGACGGCCCTGTGCGCTTCGCGCCGGTTGCAGGCGATGGGCGAGTCATCTTCGGTTCCGATGACGGCATTCTCCGCTGCGTCTCCGCCGCGACAGGCAAACTGCTCTGGCAAAAGCGCGCCGTGCCGAACAACCGTCAACTCCTCGGCAACGGCCGGCTCATCTCCGTGTGGCCGATTCGCGGCGGGCCGGTGCTGCACGACGGCCGGGTGTATTTTGCCGCCGGTGTCTGGCCGCTGGAAGGCGTGTTCATCTACTGCCTCGACGCGGCGACCGGTCGCGAAATCTGGCTCAACGACCGCACGGGCTGTCTCTACGGCGTGCATCCGCATCAGGCGGAGGCCTTCGGCGGCGTGGCTCCGCAGGGCTACCTGCTCGTGGATGGCGCGGACCTCGTGGTCCCGTGCAGCTCGGCGTATCCGGCGCGCTTCGATCTGGCGACAGGCGCGTTGAAGGACTTTGCGCTCCCCGCCGCAGGCCGGCTGCCCGGCGGCTGGTTCGCGGCCACGTCCGAGGAAAAGGAAATCCAGCGCCAGAAGCGGCTCGGCCTGCTCTTCGACAGCGCGGTCAACGCCGTGCGCCACGAGGACAAGCCGCGCGCCGAAGGCGATGCCGGCGTGCGCCGGACTTTCCGCGCGGGTGGTAAAGAGTTGAGCTTCGATGGCCCGTGGCCCGGCGTGACCGGCAAAGTCCACAGCGTGCTCGCAGCGGACGGCAAGGTCTTCGTCGTCACCGAGGAAGGCCGGCTCACCGCACTCGGTGCCGGTAGGGCCAACCTGCGGTCGGCCTCGTCATTCCAGACACATGAACGAGGCCTTGCACAGCAAGGCCCTACCGCAGTCCAGGCAAAGCAACTGCTCGCCGCCGCCGGCACCCAGCGTGGCTACGCCCTCGTGCTCGGCCTCGGCGAACCCGGCCTCCTCGAAGCCCTCGCGCAGCAAAGCCAGTTCAAGTTCCTCGCGCTCACGGACAGCAGCGTTGGCATCGCCGCCGCGCGACACCGGCTGGCGGCGGCCGGGCTTTACGGTGAGCGTGTCGCACTGCGGCAGGTTGCGCCGACGGTCTCGGGACTGCCGCCTTACTTCGCAAACTTCATCGTGGTTACGCCTGAAGCCGCGCTGCCTGATCCCGCCGCGTTGAAGCAGATTTGCGGCTGGCTGCGGCCTTACGGCGGACGACTGGTTGGTCCGGAGTCGCTGACACGCATCGCGGAAGTCGCGAAGCTTCCGCAGGCCAGCGTGAAGGTCGCGGACGGCCTCGCCGTCGTCACCCGCGAGGGCGCGCTGGAAGGCAGCACGAACTACAAGGGCGACTTCCAGCCCAGCCCTGACGAGCTGGTGAAGGCACCCGTCGGCGTGTTGTGGTTCGACGACACACTCGGCCACTTCAAACGCTCGCCGCAGCCCAAATTCATTGATGGCGTGATGGTCAGCACGGACAAGGAGTGGCTCGACGCCTCGAACCGGAAGGGCAGGGTGGACTACCGCCTGCAAGCCGCCGTGTTCAGCGACGTTTACACGGGCCGCGTGCTCGATGCCACCGAGGCCACGGAGCAGCGCCGGAACCACTCGCAGGTGGACTTGCAGAAAATCCAGCAGAACCAGTATCGCCCGCCGACGCAGACGAACGACTGGAGTCCCGGCGCGCCGGTCGCCGGAACGCGCGTCAATCCGCTCACGGGCGATTACGAGCCGCGCACGTTTCCGAAAAGCTACGGTTGCGACGGCGGCTTCGACTACGGGCTGCTCTACACGATGCGTTCCGGCACGGCGGCGTTTTACGACAAGCGGCTCGACAGCGGGACGATTCACATCAGCGGCCCGCGCTCGGGCTGCACGAGCAGCGTGATTCCTGCGAACGGTGTGCTCAACGTGCCTTACTTTTTCGAGGGTTGCAGTTGCAGCTACCCGCTGCCGGTGGCGCTGGCGCTGGTGAGCCTGCCGCCGACCTTCGAGCAATGGGCCGCGTGGGGCACCGGCCCGGCGACCGCGCTGGCCGGGAAGATCGAGCGCGTGGGCATCAACTTCGGCGCGCCCGGTGACCGCAAGACCGACGACGGCACGCTGTGGCTCGGCCATCCCGCCGTGGGCGGTCCGTCGCCGAAGGTGGAGGTCCGCACCGAGCCGGCGGCCCCGGAGTTTTTCTACCGGCACTCGGTGTGGATCGAGGGTGGCGAAGGCTGGCCGTGGGTGGGTGCGTCGGGCGTGAAGGGCTTGAAGGCCGTGACGGTGGCGGGCCTGAAGGCCGGCACTTACACCGTGCGCCTCGTCTTCACCGAGCCAGAGGCGACGATGAAGGCCGGCGGGCGGAGGTTCACCGTGAGGCTTCAGGATCGCGTCGCGTTGGAAAACCTCGATGTGTTTGCCGAGGCCGGTGGCGCGATGCGCGTCCTGACGAAGACCATTTCCAAAGTGGCCGTGGGCGATGGCACGCTCACCGTGAAGCTCGACGCGCACGTGGGCCGGACGCTGCTCAACGGCCTGGAGATCGTGCGCTCCGGCCTGACGATGGACCCGCCGACCTCACCCGCCCGCGTGCCCGGAAGGCTGTGACATGAACGCGCCCGACCTGATAGGCAAACGCCGCCGCGCCTGCACCGCTTTCCGGCGGTTGCTGCGGCTGGTTCTCGGGAGCGCGGCACTTTCCGCAGTCTCACTTTTGGCCTGTTCGGTGCCGGTCTTCCGCTACGCGCTGGAGAAATGGCCGCCGGATTCCTACCGGGCGGTCGTGTTCCATCGCGGCCCGCTTTCGCCGGCGCAGCAGGCCCTCGCCGGTGAACTGGGTCGCGAAGGTCTGGCCGGGCGGCTCCACGCGAATGTTTCCCTCCAGACGGTGGACCTGGCTCAAAGCCCCGCGCCCGAGCTGCTCGAACTGTGGCGGAAGCTGGGCACCGACGTCTTGCCGTGGCTGGTGGTGCGATACCCGCAGAGCGTCCGGTTGACGGGCAACATCGATTCAGGACCGCTGACCGGGGCGACTCTCAAGCCGTTGCTCGACTCGCCAGCCCGCCGGGAGATCACCCGCCGTCTCGGCCAGGGTGACAGCACCGTCTGGGTGCTGCTGGAGATTGGCGAGCCGAAGCGCGACGAAGAAATCATGAAGCTGGTCGAGACGCGGCTGGCCTACCTCGCCACCGTGCTCAAGCTGCCGGCCCTTGACCCGCAGGACATCACCAGCGGGCTGGTCTCCGTGCCGGAGGGCGGGTTGAAGCTGGCGTTCTCCGCGTTGCGCGTTTCCCGCAGCGACCCGGCAGAAGAGGCGTTTGTCAAAATGCTTCTTGGCTCCGAGGCCGACCTGGCCGGGATCAAGGAACCGATCCTCTTTCCGGTCTTCGGGCGGGGCCGCGCGCTGTATGCGCTCGCCGGCAAGGGCATCCGCCACGAGACAATCGACGAGGCGGCCACGTTCCTGATCGGCAAGTGCTCCTGCCAGGTCAAGGAGCTGAACCCCGGCGTGGACCTGCTTCTCGCGGCGGACTGGGACCAGCTTGTGAAAGCGCAGGCCGGCGCGGACGGCAGCCTGCCGACGCTCCCTCCCTTGACGGAGCTGGCCCCGGAGACCGTGACAATTTCCGGCAACGCTGACAAAACCTCCGCCGGCGCGCAGGGAATCCAGCCGAAGACCGGCAACCTCTGGCTGGCCGTCGGCCTGGCTGTCGCCGGCCTGGTCGCCATCGGGCTGTTCTGGCGGCGGCGGTGACTTCCGGATGGGTGGGCGGGGCGGTGGGGAGTGATACCAATTACTGGTGAAATCTTGTTGAATCCAAGCGCAGGCAACTGCGCTCCTCCCTCTCCCTTTGCGGAGCAAGGGGAGAGGGCCGGGGTGAGGGGGTGGCCGCGCCGGCGTGGGTGGCGCACCCCTCATCCGGCCTGCGGCCACCTTGCTCCCCTCGCTCCGCGAAGGGAGAAGGAGCAACTCGGCCACCGATGCCAGTTCCACCAACCTTCACACGTAGCCGGTATGAGGCAGGGTTCGGACCCGCGTTCCTGCCCCTTGTCCATTGACGAGGAAAACGCAGCACGTTATACGCATACGTAGTAACCGATTTCCGCACCGACATGAGCGCCCCGCAACTCTCCGTCCTCTTCTTCCTCCAGATGTTTGTGATCCTGGCGGCATGCCGGCTGGTGGGGCTGGCGGCGAGGCGGGTTGGGCAGCCGCAGGTGGTCGGGGAAATGATCGCCGGGGTGTTGCTGGGGCCGTCGCTGTTTGGATTGCTGGCACCCGGCTGGCAGAAGGAGCTGTTCCCGGCGGAGTCGCTCAAGGTCCTGTTCGTCGGCGCGCAGCTGGGCGTGGGACTCTACATGTTTCTCGTGGGCATCGAGTTCAAGACGGAACTGTTCAAGAGCCGGGCGAAAAGCGCGGCGGCGGTTTCGCTCTCGGGGATGCTCGTGCCCTTCGTGCTGGGGGCGGTGCTGGCACCGTGGCTGTTGAAGGTGCCGGGGTTGTTTGGGGAGAACGTCCGGTTGCACGAGGCGGCGCTGTTCATGGGCGCGGCCATCGCGATCACGGCGTTTCCAATGCTGGCGCGCATTATTTACGAACGCGGATTGACCGGCACGTCGCTGGGCACGCTGGCACTGGCGGCGGGGGCCATTGACGATGCGGCGGCCTGGTGCGTGCTGGCGATCGTCATCGCCAGCTTCGGCGGCGGCGCCATCGTGGCGGTCAAGGCGATCTGCGGCGGGGTGGTTTACGCGGTCCTTATCTTGACGGTTGGGCGGCGGCTGCTGGTGCGGCTGGGGGCGGCGGTGGAACGGGATGGAAAACTGACGTCGCAATGGTTCGCCGTGGTGCTGATGCTCTTCATGCTGGCGGCCTGGGCGATGGATGCGGTGGGCATTCATGCGGTCTTTGGAGGGTTTCTCCTGGGGGTGGCGATGCCGCGCGGTTTGCTGACCAGGGAGTTGCAGCGGCAGGTGGAGCCATTCGCGGTGGTCTGCCTGTTGCCGATGTTCTTCACCTACTCCGGGCTGAACACGCGGCTGGACATGGTCAACAACCTGGAAATGCTCGCCATCGCGCTGGTGGTGCTGGCGGCCTCGTGCCTCGGGAAATTCGGGGCCTGCTGGGCGGCGGCGCGGATGGCCGGCGAGGACAACCGCACGGCGCTGGCCCTGGGCGCGCTGATGAACTCGCGCGGGCTGATGGAGCTCATCATCATCAACATCGGCCTGCAAAAGGGGATCATCCAGCCGGCGCTGTTTTCGGTGATGGTGCTGATGGCGATTGTCACGACGCTCATTGCCTCGCCGGTTTTCGAGCTGGTCTATGGCCGTCATGCGCGGTCGGAGGGGCAGTTGGGAGCGGAGCCGCTGGACGGGTGAATTGGACTGCTCGCGCATTGAAATCAACGGTGGCCTGCCGCACTCTGCGCGCGGCATGGCCGTATGAAAGTCGCGCTCGCACAGCTTAACACCACCGTTGGCGACCTCGTGGGGAACGAGGCCAGGATCCTTGCTGCTTACCGTCGGGGGGTCGCGTCGGGAGTGGAGCTCGTTGTCTGCCCGGAGCTCGCCACGACGGGGTATCCGCCCCGTGACCTGCTGCTCAAGCCTCACTTCGTCACGCAAAACCTCGCGCTGCTGGACCGGCTCGCGGCGGCGACGGGGAAGACGGGGTTGCTCGTCGGCTTCGTGGGACGGACCGAAGGACGACCCGGGCGCGGCCTGACCAATTCGGTCGCGTTGTTGCAGCACGGGAAGATTGCGGAGATGCGGTCCAAGATGCTGCTGCCGACTTACGATGTGTTTGACGAGGATCGCTATTTCGACCCCGCGGAGAGCAATGGGCCGTTTACTTTCAACGGTCATCGCGTGGGAGTGACGGTTTGCGAAGACGTGTGGAACGACGAGGATTTCTGGCGTGACCGGCGCTACCGGCGCAACCCGGCGGCGGATCTCGCGGCGGCGGGCGCGGAGATGCTCTTCAACGTCTCGGCCTCGCCGTGGCATCTGGGCAAGAACACCACGCGGCGCGAAATGCTCGCGAGCCTCGCGGTCAAGACCCGCTGTCCGCTGCTCTACTGCAATCTTGTGGGCGGCAACGACGAGCTGGTCTTCGACGGGGCGAGCCTGGTCTTCGACGGGCAGGGGCAGCTGGCGGCGCAAGGGGCGCTGTTCGCGGAGGATTTCCTGATCGTGGACACCGGGGGCCTCAAACCCGCCGTGCCGCAGGTGATGCGGGACGAGGAGATGGTCTATCGCGCGCTGGTGCTGGGTCTGCGCGACTACCTGCACAAGTGCGGGTTCAAGACCGCGCTGCTGGGCCTGAGCGGCGGGATTGACTCGGCGTTGACGGCGGCGCTGGCGGTGGATGCGCTCGGGGCGGAAAACGTGCGCGGAGTTTCGCTGCCCTCGCAGTTTTCGTCGCAGGGCAGCCTCGACGATGCGCGGGTGCTGGCGGAGAACCTGGGCATCCGATACGACGTGATCCCGATCCAGCCGCCGTTTGCGGCGGTGAAGGGGCAGTTGAAGGACGTTTTCGCCGGGCTGCCGGAGGACACCGCCGAGGAGAACATCCAGGCACGGTTGCGCGGCGTGGTGCTGATGGGATTGTCGAACAAGTTTGGCTCGCTGCTGCTGACGACCGGCAACAAGAGCGAGCTGGCGGTGGGGTATTGCACGCTTTACGGCGACATGTGCGGCGGGCTGGCCGTCATCAGCGACGTGCCCAAGACGATGGTTTACCGCCTTTCGAACTGGGTGAACCGCGACCGTGAAATCATCCCCTCTGCGTCCATCACCAAGCCGCCCAGCGCCGAGTTGCGGCCCAACCAGACGGATCAGGACTCGCTGCCGCCCTATGATGTGCTGGATGCCATCTTGGAGGAATACGTGGTGAAGTGCCGGCCGGCGGGGGAGATCATCGCGACGGGCTTCGACGCGGCGGCGGTGCGCCGGGTTGTGAAGCTCATTGATGGTTCGGAATACAAGCGGCGGCAGGCGGCTCCGGGCCTGAAGGTGACGACGAAGGCGTTTGGGGTGGGACGGCGGGTGCCGATCGCCCAAAGGTGGCGCGAGGTCGGCTGATCCCGGCCAAAAAGAAACGGCCGGCGTTGCCGCCGGCCGTTTCGTGAATGAATGGAATCGAAGGATTACTTCTTTTCAGCACCGTTGCACTTTTCGCAAACCTTGCCGTCTTTGGCAGCTTCTTTGCAGCACTTGTGGGGGCAGGCTTCGCCCTTTTTCTTGGCCTTGTCGCAGCAGCTGTCCGGCTTGATTTTGCCTTTCAGTTCCTTTTCAGCCGCGAGGGCGAGGGAGGCGGAGAGAGCCACGGCGAACACCACGGCAGCGAGCACTTTAACGAACTTCATAGGTTGTCCTTTCTTACCGACTGTTTCTGACTAGTTAGTCTGACCGAGCCGACAATCACTACAGGCACCATGCTAGCAGCGCGTCGACAGCGGTATTGACGGGCGGAGGGTTCGCATATTCGGCCCAAGCTGTCCACCCAAAAACCGCACCGGGTGAATGAACAGATCGCCGGACGAAGACGCCTCATAGATACAGGTGAATCACTTAAAGTTAGGTAAATCTAATTTATTTCTTGTCGGTAATGTTTTTCCATCTATGGTCGATGAATCGGCAGTGGAACTCCGGTTCCCATTATATTGACCCGATGAAAACACTGCGAAATCCCCCCACTCTCGCCCTGCTTTTGACAGCTTGGGCTGTGTCCGTCGCCCGTGCCGAGGCCCCGCCGGACAAATCTCAATACCACCTGTTCAATCCCACGCCGCCCCGGTGGATGCGGGAAATGTCCACGGACCGGCCCGACAAGACCGAAAGCCCCTTCACCGTGGATGCCGGCCATTATCAGGTCGAGATGGACTTCGTCACCTACAGCTACGACAAGCACAATCCCGCTCGCGATGGCACCATTGTCCGCACTTGGAACGTGGCCCCGGTGAATCTCAAGGTCGGTCTGCTCAATGACGTGGATTTCCAGCTCATCCTCCAGCCGCACACCTATGTCCACACGTCGGACCCCGCAGCGGGTGTGTCCCGGCAGCGCGGCTTCGGCGACATCCTGACGCGCGTGAAGTGGAACGTCTGGGGCAATGACGGTGGCGGCACCGCCTTTGCCCTCATGCCCTACGTGAAGTGGCCTGCGAACCAAAACCAGCTTGGGAACCACTCCGTCGAGGGCGGCCTCATCCTTCCGCTCGCGGTGAAGCTGCCCGCCGGCTGGGACATGGGGTTGATGACGCAACTCGACCTCCTGCGCGACACGACGACCAGCGGCTACCACCCGGAGTTCGTGAACACCGTCACCTTCAGCCACGACATCGTCGGTTCGCTGGGTGGCTACGTGGAGTTTTTCAGCAGCTTCAGCACCGAGCGCAGCTCGTCCTGGGCGGGCACGGTGGACTTGGGATTGACCT
>JBAYGL010000146.1:0-10874 GCA_041666725.1 Limisphaerales bacterium | reverse complement strand
GTGCGCGACACGCACACAACGTCCGCGCCCTCGGCGGCGAACTTCAACGCAATGGCGCGCCCGATTCCGCGGCCCGCACCTGTAACGACAGCAACCTGACCAGCCAGTGAACTCATGAGGGCGGATTTGTCGGCGGGAGCGGAGACGATGTCAATTCGTGAATCAGGGCTTCCAGCAGTCGCTTACCAAACCGGAACAGCTCCGACCCGGAGACGAAGAGAGAAGCCGCGCGGAGAGGTGACCAAACGTTTCCCGCCGCCCAAGGCCATGCTCAAACCGTCACTGAAATCCCAGATCAGAGGCGACCTCCCGCAACCAGAGCTTGCCAAGGGGGGAAAGGTATCTATTCGCCGGATTTGCCGCGCCAGCATTGGGAGCCTGCGTTGTGGCACCGAGGAGATCGCCCAATTCACCCAAATCCGCAGGCCCCACGCCATTCGTCGAGCCCGGGGTGGGAGTCCAAGGAGGAAGTTTGAGAACCTGAGCGTGTCCGTCTCCGGCCAGTCCCGTCATGCTGTTGACATGCCTCACATAGCCCTCGTGGTTTGATAGGCCTGTCGCTGCAACGTCGTTCCAGTTTTTACGGGCTCCGTTTATTCCCTGATACCATTCCTGATACCCTACGGAGTTCTTGTCCTTTTCCCACATGACCAGGATGGAATCGGGCTTCTGAATCATGGGCAAGCGCAGCGGAGAAACATACCGGTTCTGGTTTGCGCCGGTTTTTGGGGTTCGGTTGGGCTGAAAGCGAAAGATTTGCTCGTTGGCCCGATAGCTACAGGGAACCCAGGCATTTGCAGCCGCCGAATCGTCGCGCACGGGGCAGGTGTAAACCTGGATGTCGCTCATTGCGTTGTTCCACTGGGCGGACGGGACTCCGACGTAGTTCCCCATCGCCCTTGGCCATGCATCGACATCGTGAGCCTCAACAAGCGTGGTGATGTCCCGCCCCCAGAAATACTGTTCGTCGTGATCCCCCACGTAGAGCGCGGTCGCCAGCCCGAGCTGCTTCTGGTTGGAAAGACACTTGGTCGTCTGGCTCTTGGCCTTGGCCTTGCCCAAGGCGGGCAGCAGCATGCCCGCCAGAATGGCAATGATGGCAATCACAACGAGCAGTTCGATCAGGGTAAACCCGAAACGGCGGGAGTGACGTAGCGGAGTGTTGGTTTCTTGGTTCTTCATAAACGGGTGGTTGGAGATGAGCCTAACGGCTGATCCGCATTTTAAAAAACGGGAATCGTTTACAATTGTTGTCCTGCATCGGCAAAAAAAGCTAACTCCCACAGCCCCTCTCACCACAAAGCGAGACTTCAAACGCGCCGGAAAGGAGCACACAACGAGATCTCAAACGTGCGCTGAACTTGGTGATCCTACTCCGTGTCAGGACGGCATCAAATAATCAGAATCCACTTCTACATGACGGGAATCCACCAGCCGTGTCCCTTGGCCTGATTGAAACGACCTCGCTGAACTGAACGTCACCGCACCGGGAAACATCCCCCCCGGCGGGAGAAGGAGAGACGAACCGGGAAGCAATTGTTAAGTGTGCTCCTACAGCCAGCGCAGCCCTGTTGCACCAGCTCAGAATCCCTGGAGATTGCCGCGCTCCCGGATCCAGAGCTTGCCCCGGGGAGAAACCCACTTGTTCTGGGCGCCCGCACCAACAGTTGTGGCCCCCAACACGTCGCCGAGCTCACCCAAATCCGGGGCGGCAACCCCATTGGTTCCCGTATCCGGAGGAGTCCACAGCGGAAACTTGATAACCTCGGCGTGTCCGTCTGCGGCGAAGGTCGTGGTCTTGTCCTTGTGCCGGACCAAGCCTTCGTGGTTGGAGGTGCCGGCGGCGCTGATGTCGTTCCAGTTGTTGCGGGTATTGTTCATGTCGGCATATCTGCTGTGATAGCCCACGGTGTCCTTGTCCTTCTCCCACATCATCGAGATGGAGTGGGGCTGCTGGATCATCGGCGTGCGCAACGGGACCGGATAGGGCGGGCTGGCATTGGTCGTCGAGTTGGGCTGATAGCGGAAGGCATGCTCATTGGCCCGGTAGCTGCACGGCACCCAGGCGGTTGCATAGCCATTTCCGTTGTCACGGAGGGGGCAGATATAGACCTGAATGTCGGCCATCGTGTTTTTCCACTGCCTGTCGGGCACCCCGACGTAAGGGCCCATCAGCCTCGGCCAGGCATCCACCGCCCTGGCTTGGGCAAAGGTGGTGATGTCCTTCCCAAAAAAATACTGGTCGTCGTGATCGCTCGTGTAAAGCGCGGTGGCGAGGGCAAGCTGCTTGTGGTTGTTCAGGCATTTGCTCGTCTTGCCCTTCGCCTTGGCCTGGCCCAGGACAGGCAGCAGAAGCCCCGCGAGGATCGCAATGATGGCGATGACGACAAGGAGTTCAATGAGGGTGAATCCAGCACGGCTGGAGCGACGAAGCATGGCAGCTGCGTTAATACTCATAAGGATCGCCATAAGGCTAGCTAGTCATCGACATCCTGCAAGAAAAGAAATCGTGAAATGATCAAACCGCGCTTCACTGTCGCGCCGTCTCTGGCAACAAACGTGGAATCTCGTTGCCCCGCCCGAGTGCGCCCGGCATAACCCCTGTCCGATGCGCCCTGCCTTTCTTCGCTTCGCGACCATCGGATGGCTGCTGGCCACCGGCGCGCATTTTGCGTCTGCCGTGGAGCTGCCGCCTCCCGGCCACCGGCCCACATCGCCGGGCGTCCACGCGCTCGTCGGAGGACGCGTGGTCATCAATCCCAGCAACTGGTGGGAAAACGCGACCGTCATCATCCGCGACGGCCTCATCGAAGCCGCCGGGCGCAAACTGCCCGTGCCTGCCGATGCGCGCGTGTGGCCCGCGAGCAACACCGTCATCTACGCTGGCTTCATTGACCCTTACCTCAGCATCACCGGCACGAACGCGCCGGTCTCGACCACGCACATTGACCCGATTGACGGCCTGACCAGCGGCATCAACTTCCTCGGCGTGGAGAGCCAGGAGAAGGCACGCCTTCAGCCCGGCGGAGGCTACGAGGTCGCCAGCGTCACGCCACATGCGCACGTCGCGGCTGGCTACACGCCGAACGCGAAGACGCTGGAAGGCTTGCGCGAACTCGGCTTCACGGCCGGCAACGTCGTGCCTGCGAAGGGAATCCTACGGGGCACGAGCGCGTTCGTGAACCTCAGCGACGCACCGCCGAACGAGGCGGTTCTCCGGGCGGACACGCACCAGCACATCGCATTTGAGTCGCAGGAGGTCTATCCCAAGTCGCTCATGGGCACGATTGCCGTCGTGCGCCAGACCTTCGCCGACGCGCGACATTACATCCTCGACCAAGCCGACTACCGGGCCAAGCCCACGGCCCGCAAACGCCCCGACCTCAACCCCGCTCTCGACGCGCTCGCGCCCGTCATCAACAAGCAGACCACCATCGTCTTCGAGCCGGGCAGCGTGCTGATGTGCGACCGCGCCGCGCAGCTCGCGCGCGAAGTGGGGCTGAACTTCGTCGTGGTCGCCAGCGGTCACGAGTGGCGTCGGCCTGACTTGATGAAGGCCGTCAACTCGCCGTTCATCGTGCCGCTGAACCTGCCCTCCGCGCCGAAGCTGCCGGATCAGGACGACTGGCTCGACGTGTCGCTGGATCAGCTTCGCCATTGGGACTGGGCGGCGGAGAACGCGGCGTTGCTTCGTGCACAGGGCCTCGAAGTCGCGCTCACCACGCACGCGCTCGCTGATCGGAAAGTTTTCCGCAAGAACCTTCGCCTCGCGCTCGACCGGGGCCTCTCCGAGCGCGACGCACTGGCCGCGCTGACCACCGTGCCCGCGAAGCTGTGCGGCGTCACGGACCGGCTCGGGACCATTGAAAAGGGGAAGATTGCCAACCTCACCGTCGTTGAAGGCGCGGGCTACTTCGATCCCGAGGCAAAGGTAAGGCAGGTTTGGATTGACGGCGTGGTTTTTGAGACGCAGCCGCTCAAATCCCCGGATGGAGCCGGTGCAGGGAACCTCAGTTCAAAAAACGCGCCGACGCCACCGGAAAAAAAGCCGGGGACTGCCAACGTCGCCTCCAACACAGGGAAGGGGGACACGAAAAAGGCGGATGCTGACAAAAAGAAAAGCGACCTGGCCGCAGTTCAGAAGCTGCGCGTCGCCCAGCCCCCGAATGCCTCGCGCGGCCCGTTGCTCACGCCAAAATCCGTGTTCATCCGCAACGCATCGGTCTGGACCTGCGGACCGCAAGGCACGCTCACCAATGCTTCCGTGCTCATCTCCGGCGGCAAGGTGCGGCAGGTCGGTCACTTCAAGGCCGAGTTGAGCCACGACACGCTCGTCATCGACGCCAGCGGCAAGCACGTCACGCCGGGTCTCATTGACTGCCACAGCCACACCGCGATTCTCGGAGACGTCAACGAAGCTTCCCTGCCCTCGACCGCGATGGTTCGCATCGCCGACGTGGTGAACTCCGAGACGGAGAATTTGTTCCAGCAACTCGCGGGCGGACTGACGGTGGCGAACCTGCTCCACGGCTCGGCGAATCCGATTGGCGGTCAGAACAGCGTCATCAAGCTGCGCTTCGGCGCGGGACCGGACGGGCTGAAGTTCACGAACGCGCCGGCCGGCATCAAGTTCGCGCTCGGCGAAAACGTGAAGCAGTCCAACTGGGGCGACAAGAACACCACGCGTTTCCCGCAGTCGCGCATGGGCGTGCCGACGTTCTACGCAAACCGCTTCACCGCCGCGCGGCAGTATCTCGACGCATGGGCGGAGTATCGCCGCAAGGGCGGCGTGCCGCCGCGCACGAACCTGGAGCTGGAGGCGATCGGCGAGATTCTCAACGGCACGCGGCTCATCCACTGCCACAGCTATCGCGGCGACGAGATCATCGCGTTCCTTCGTGTGTGCGAGCAGTTCGATGTGCGCGTGGCGACCCTCCAGCACGTGCTCGAAGGCTACAAGGTCGCCGACGAAATCGCCCGGCATGGCGCCGGCGGCTCGTGCTTCACCGACTGGTGGGCCTACAAGTTTGAGGTCTGGGACGCGATCCCCTACGCCGGGAGTCTCATGCGTGATCGGGGCGTGAACGTGTCCTTCAATTCCGACTCCTCCGAGCTGGCGCGCCGGCTCTATCTCGAAGCTGCCAAGGCCGTGAAATACGGCGGCACGCCGGAGGTCGAGGCGCTGAAATTCGTAACGCTGAATCCAGCGAAGCAGCTCGGCGTGGACAAGTGGGTCGGCTCGCTGGAGCCGGGCAAGGACGCGGACTTCGCGATCTGGTCGCACTCGCCGCTGGCCCACAACACCGTCTGCGAGCAGACGTGGATCGAGGGCGTGAAATACTTTGACCGCGAGGCCGCCGCCGAGCGCGCGGTGTCGCTGGCGAAGGAGCGGACCGACTTGATCGCGAAGGCGAAGAAGATCGCGTCTCTGTCCGGCGGGGGTGTCGAAGGCGGTGCCGCCGCGCAGGCCGCCTTCTTCGAGAATGCGCTGGAGAAGCTTCACGAGCTGGGCATCGCCGAGTGTCTCGACTGCAAACAGAACCGGAAAACGGAATGAGCGACGAGCGTTTCGGCGGCATTGCGCGGCTGGTGGGGGCGGCGGGTTTGCAGCAACTCCGCGCGGCGCATGTGTGCGTCGTGGGCATCGGCGGCGTCGGCTCGTGGACGGTCGAGGCGCTTGCCCGCTCCGGCATCGGTGCGTTGACCCTGATTGATCTCGATGAGGTTTGCGTCACGAACGTCAACCGGCAGCTCCACGCGCTGGACGGCACCGTGGGACGGGCAAAGGTCGAAGTGATGGCCGAGCGGGTGCGCCTCATCAACCCGGAGTGCCGGGTGACGCCGGTCGCGGAGTTCTTCACCGAGCAAAGCGCGCAACGCCTGCTCGCCCCCCGCTTCGACTGCGTCGTGGATGCGATTGACGCCGTCGCGAACAAGTGCCGGCTGCTGTCGCTCTGTGACGCGCGGAAGCTGCCGGTAATCGCCTGTGGCGCGGCCGGCGGACGGCTGGATGCGACGGCGGTGCGCGTCGCCGATCTCGCCGATGTGACGCATGACCGTCTGCTGGCCGAGGTTCGCAAGCGGCTGCGCAAGGAGCACGGCTTTCCCCCGACGGGCAAGCGGCTCGGAATCGCCTGCGTGTTTTCACCGGAAGCGCCCGTTGCGCCGGCTCCGGCGGATTGCGCGAGCGCGGTCGGAGAGCCGGAATCACCGCGCTTGAACTGCGAATGGGGCTACGGCTCGGCGACGTTCGTGACCGGGACGTTTGGTTTCGCTGCGGCGGGCTGGGTGGTGCGGAAGATCGCCGCCGGTTGACCGCCCGGCCCGATGGGGCAAAGCTCCGCCATGGCCAAACTCTTCCCCGCTCAAATCAAAGCCGCGCTCCCCGCCGTCCCGCAGTGGCATCGCAAGGCGTCCGTCATCTCCCGCACCTTCGATTTTTCGGACTTCGTTGCCGCGATGAAGTTCGTGAACGCCGTCGCATGCGCAGCGGAGAAGGCAGGACATCATCCGGACATCGACATCCGCTGGAACAAGGTGACGCTCGCGTTGACGACGCATGATGCGGGCGGTCTGACGGAGAAGGATTTCGCGCTCGCGGCGAAATTCGACCGGCTGGCCAAGCCGTAGGAGACGACATGAGGAGTCTCTGACCTTGTTCCGCATTCCGCGTTCCGAGTTTGAAGTGAGACTCCTCACATCGTCTCCTACGGTTGCTTCGCGCCCCGGCGCGTGACACACTGCCCGCACAGTTCATCGCCACGCCATGCCCCGCGAAACCATCACCGTCGAGCGCTTCTACACAGACCAATCCGGCAAGCTGGACCTCAAGCTGCTTGGCGGGGCCGCCGGCCTGAAGCGGATCATCCGCGAGCCGACGGTGAACCGGCCCGGCCTCGCGCTGGCCGGACACACGAAGTATTTCGCCCGGCACCGTGTGCAGGTCATGGGCCATGCGGAGGTCACGTATCTCAAGACCCTGCCGCGCGAGGAGAGGCGCAGGCGCTACGAGCTGCTCTTCGGCTACAGGCTGCCGTGCGTCGTCTTCTGTCGTGACCTGGGGCCGGACCGCGACTGCCTGCGCGCCGCCGAGGCGAAGAATGTTCCCCTTCTCAAATCGTCACTGATCACGATGAAGTTCATCAACCAGGCCACGCTCGCGCTGGAGCAGCTCTTTGCGCCCCGGGCCAGCGAAATGGGCAGCATGGTGGACATCCACGGCGTGGGCGTCCTCATCCGCGGCGAGAGCGGCATCGGCAAGAGCGAGAGCATCCTGGCCCTCATCGAGCGCGGCTACAGCCTCGTCTCCGACGACATGACCAAGGTGACGCTTGTGGACGGGCGCGACGTGGTGGGCACCAGCTCCGAGCTGACGCGGAACCACATGGAGATTCGCGGTATCGGCATCGTGAACGTGGCGGCGATGTTCGGGGCGAAAAGCGTCCGCAGCGAAAAGCGCATTGATCTCATCGCCACGCTCAAGGTCTGGGACGAGGTGAAGGACATCGACCGGCTGGGCATGGAGGAGGAGTTCCAGGAAATCCTCGGCATCCGGATTCCGCATGTGACGATCCCGGTGCGTCCGGGTCGCGATCTCGCGCGGCTCATCGAAGTCGCCGCGCTGCATGTCAAACTGCGTCGAGCCGGACACAATCCGGCGAAGGAACTGAACGAACGTCTCGTGGCCCAGATGGCGGGCGCCCCGCGCGGTCTCTGACGGCCTGGCCGGGGTGCGGGCGCCCGGCCCAAACTTCACTGGAGCTCAACCCGCATCTTGTAGGCATCGTAGTGCAGCGTGCGGCCGGGAGGAGCCTGGGGCAGGCTCGGCAGGAATTTCTTGTCCACCAGCTCCTGCAGCGTGGCCGGCGGCTTGCCAAAGGCCTCGACGTGTTCCCGTATCTTCGTGTTGATCTTGACCAGGTCCAGCGGCTCCGGCGCCGCCATGGGCGCTGCCTTTGTCCCTTCAGATTTAGGGGCCGGCTTTGCGGCAGGTTTACTGGCAGGGACCACGGGTGCCGCGCCTTCGGCGGGAGCCTCGCCATGCTTCTTGCACGCAACGAGGGACAGGGACAGGACGGTGATGAGCACGAGCAGTCGTGGAGGATTCATGAGATAGCGATCCGTTGAAGTTTTAAGCCTGTCTGAGTATCGGGTGTCATGTGAACCACACAAGCTTCTGCGGCCCCTGGCTGCCGCGCAATCCCGGCGTCCGGTTCAGTCGCCTCTTGTAATCGTCCACATGCCTTTGGGAGCGGAATTGGTGCCCGTGCCCCAGGTCTGCCTCTGGGCGAGCGACTCGACGTGGCCCTCCACGAACAGCCAGCTGAGCCGGTTGTTGTGGTAGGTGCTCATGCTGATGGGCGTCGTTGCTGATACGAGTCCGTCGATCTGCTGGTCACAGTTGTCAGTCACCGTGCAGGAGACGTCGCCCGCGAAGTTTCCGGCCCGGGGCGATTCGATCAGTTCAAGGGTGGTGGCGGGATCCAAAATGTCGAGCACGCGAACCTTGCTGGTGGCATTCGTTATTCCGAAAAACGACCGGCCGACGCCGGTCCCCAGGGCTGTGCGCGGCATCGAGTAGGTGCGCGCAAGATTGACCTGTCTCTGGTCCGACGGACACCTGAGCACCTTCGGCATCTTGCCCACCGGATAGCTGCTCGCATCGAATTCCGCCTGTGTCAGTCCGGGGCCGCCGACGTATTTGTGAAGCAGGTCGTCCCACGCGATGTCCGGCACCCCTCCCGGCCCGTAAACGTAGCCGAAAGGAAGCACATCCTCGTTTTCATCGTGATACAGGCTGAGGCCCAGCCCCATCTGTTTCATGTTGTTGGTGCATTTGATCTGCTGCGCCTTGATCTTGGCCTTGGAGAGCGCGGGCAGAAGCATCCCGGCCAGGATCGCGATGATGGCGATGACAACAAGCAGTTCAATGAGGGTGAAGCCGACTCTGCATCGGGAGCCCTGTCGATGAGTGGACATGAGAATCATTGCCTCACTTGCAATGGCCCGTGTCAAGCGCGGCAATCCGCCGGGCCGGGCTCACAGCTTCCGCACATGAATGTCCCCAAAATCTACCTGGCGGAAATCTTCCCGGTCTGCTGGTCAATCACCCACTTCCCGCCGCCGGGCACGGGCGGAACGGAGGTGATGATCTTGAGGCGCAACATCTCGTCGGTGTCTTTTGGAATCCGCTTGTTCTGCCTGATGTAGTCGCCGAGGAAATCGTTGAGCGTCTGGGTCATCTCCCGCGTGTAGGCCGCGTCGTTGGATTCGCGCGGGCTCACCGCCGCCGGCGGCGGACCGGGCTGGGGCACGGAAGCTGGCGGCGTGGCGGGCTTGGGGGCGGAAGCGGGCGCGGGAGCCCGTGGCCGCACAGGGGCCGGCGGCTCAGGATCGGGAGCCTGGCCGGGCTTGCAGCCGGCGGCAAACACGGCGGCACCGAGGCAGAGCGGCAGGAGAAAACTGGAGGGCACAAGCTTCATGGGAATGGAGGCAAAAACCCTTCAATCGTCCGTCGGATCGATGGTCCACATCCCGGAGGCGGCGTTGATGGGCCTGCCCGTCTTGACCGTCTTCTCCAGGGGGAGGGTTTCCGCGTGACCGTCAACGAACGTCCAGTTCCATTTCCCATTGTGATAATAATTCTGGTCGAAGCCGTTGGAGGTGGGGGTTCCGGAGGCGAGGGTCCCGGGGATGTAGATGAGCCCGTCGGGGGCGTCTGTGACGCTGCTGTTGGAGCCGCCCTGAAAATTGCCGGAGGTCGAGCGCTCGTTGAGCATGAGGGTGTTCACGGGAACCGGAACCATGCTGACGCGCATCCGGGTGACAACGGCTCCCGCGGCCAGCGGATTGTGGAACACGCCCACGCCACCGGTTCGCGGCATCGAGTAGCTGCGTTTGGCCTGGGCGCTGTTGATGCGAAGATAGTTGTCCGCCGGGCACTCAAAGCATTTGACCGAATCGGCGGCCGGCAAGGTGCCGCCGGTCAGCTGCGCAAGCTCCTTTGTGCCGCCGGTGTATTTGTTCAGCAGATCGTCAAAGGACCAGTTCTCCGCCGCCGGCGTCAGGACGAACGCGTAGGGCAATGTGTCGTCGAAGTCGGTGACATAGACCAGCGCGCCCAGGCCGATCTGCTTCATGTTGTTCAGACACTTGACCGACTTGGATTTCATCTTGGCCTTGGAGAGCGCGGGCAGGAGCATCCCGGCCAGGATCGCTATGATGGCGACGACGACAAGCAGTTCAATGAGGGTGAAACCGGCAGCGCGGCGGGAATTTTGCCGACGGGTTGGCATGACAGGCATTGCTCCACTTGCAGAGGCTTCCTGTCAAGCGCGGCAACCCGCAGGTCAGGGTTCAAGCTTCCGCACATGGATGTTTCCGAAATCCAGGCCGGCTCCGGTGTCCTTGAGGCCGAGCGCACCCCTGCCGGCGGGCACGGGCACCCGCGCGGTCTCCTTGTCGTTGAGAAAGACAGTGGCTTCGGTTCCCTTCAACCGCACCCGGACACGACCGCCCTTGCCGGCCTCCACGCCGGTCTTCACCTCGGTTCCCCTGCCGTCACGACCGCGCAACACCAGGGTGGGCGAGGCGTCCCCGGCGGCCGTCTTGCCCGCACGGACATCCATGACGAACTCCACGTCGCCAAACTCGGCCTCCGTCCAGAGGGTCTGCTTCACGGCGGCTGAAGCGTCCTTGAGCACGAGCCGCCAGTCGCTGGCCAGCCAGCGGGCCTTCGCGTCGCCGGCGCTCTTCCACCCGCGCAGGTCCACGCCGTTGTAGAGGGAGATCCAGTCGGTTTCTTCGGGGGCGCTTTGCTCGGCAGTGGCACCGGTGGCGGGGAGTTCCTGGATGCGGATGTTGCGGAACTCGAC
>JBAYGL010000145.1:0-10882 GCA_041666725.1 Limisphaerales bacterium | reverse complement strand
TTTGGCGAACGGCGGCGGTGCGCGCGTGGGAGCGCTGACGCCGGGCCAGGTCGTTGGGGGTGAAACGCAGCGCGATCCCAAGCCGGGCTTCGAGTATTTCAAGGGAGTCGAAGCTCCGGTCAATCTGTCCGGCAACCTGCGCCATGGCTGTCGCCTGTGCGGTTTCACCACCGGTGACCTGCTGGACCGCCAGCGCGTGCCGGGGGATGAGGTCGTTGAGCTCGACGAGCGGGCGCAAAAACTCCGTGCCGCGCAGTTCCTGCCAGGAAACTTCAATGTCCTTGTGGGTGTCCCACACCTGGAGAAGGGCGAGCACGCCAATCGGCAGCGCGAACGCCACGCTGATGAGCATCAGCTTGCGGGAAACACGGATGGGTTCGAGCAGTCTGTCGAGTGGATTGGTCATGGGACAATCGGGTTGGCGGCGCTGTCGTGGAAGAAGACGTTGCTCGTGAATCGCCGCCGGGGACGCGGGGTGCGCGCCTGTCTGACCGGGAGGTTGTTCGTGTTCACAACGGTCATGCGATGCTCTTCATTCAAAAGGTCTTGTTGGGCATGTCCTTCAGGTCGGCGCGGGCTGCGGACGCGATGCCTTCGGCGTCGCCGGACCGGGTGTTTGTCAGCTTGAACTGATCCACCACGCGGCGCAGGTCGCCGGCGAGGCGGGAAAGCTCGACGGCCGCCGAGGCGGTCTGCGTCGCCCCGGAAGTCGTGCCCTTGGCGGCGTCGGCCACGCTGTTGATGTTGCGTGCGATCTCCGAGCTGGCGCGGGCGGCCTGGTGGGTGTTGTTCGAGATTTCGTTTGTCGTCACGGCCTGTTCCTCGACGGCGCTGGCAATGACGGTTTGAATGTCGTTGATCTCCCTGATGATGGCGGAAATCTCCTTGATCGCGTCCATCGCGCCCTGGGCGTCGGTCTGGATGTTGCCGATCTTGTGGGTGATCTCGTCCGTGGCCTTCGCCGTCTGACGGGCGAGCTCCTTGACCTCGTTGGCGACGACGGCGAAGCCCTTGCCCAGTTCGCCGGCGCGGGCGGCTTCAATCGTGGCGTTGAGGGCGAGCAGGTTTGTCTGGTCGGCGATGCCGGAGATGACCTTCAAAACGTTGCCGATCTCGGTGCTGCTGGCGCCGAGCTTGGTCATCGTGGCGTTCGTGCGGTCGGCCACGGAGACGGCCTTGGTGGCGACGCGCGAGGCCTGGCTGGCGTTGCGGGCGATCTCGCCGATGCTGGCGCTCATCTCCTCGGCGGCGCTGGCGACGGTCTGGATGTTGCGGCTGACCTGTGAAGCCGAGCTGGCCACCGTGTGCGCCTGGGCGGCGGTTTCCTCCGAGTTTGCGCTGACCTCGCTGCTGACGGTGCGGAGCTGGTGCGAGGCGCTGGCAACGAACTGCGCATTGTCCCCGATGGACTGGATGCTGGCCCGGAGCTGGGTGGTCATGGTGCCCAGCGCGTTGTGAATTTTTCCAATCTCGTCCTGGGACTGCGCGACAATTTTCATCGTCAGATCCCGGCTGGCGATCGCCTCCACCAGTTGCACGGCGTCCTGCAGGGGGCGGGTGATGCTGGTGGCGATGAACCGCGCCAGCATCAGGGCTGCAAAGAGGGCGGCCGCAGAGATGCCGGCCTCGGCGGCGAGGTGCTTTTCGAGGTTGGAGATGCGGATGTGGATCAGCTTCTCCAGCTCGACCGAGGTCGCCCGGGTCAGGGTGAGGTTGGCATCCTTGGCCTTGAGCCCGGCGGCGAGCAGGGCTTCCCGGGAGATTTCGCCTCCGGCCGCGCCCTTGGAGGTCATATCGACCACGATTTGCAACGCGATGAGCAGTTCATTGAGAACCGGTTTGACCGTCGCCAGGGTGTGGCTGACCCCGTGGTAGATGGAATCCTCGATGAGGGCGCTTTCGACGCTGGCCCTGGCTTCCTGCATGTCCTCTTCCTGGAGGAACGCGGCGAGGGAGCCGAGCTGCACCTGGTCCTCCCTGCGGGCCGCGCCCCGGCGCAACGCTTCATCCGCCAGCAGGAGCACCTTGGTGAGGTGCTCCTGGCCCTGCGGCAGCTTGAGCACGGTGGCATCCATCAGGTAGTAGCTGTCCAGATCGGGATCGAGGAGAAGGTGCGAGGTTTCCGCGCAGTGGGAGATCATGGTGCCCACGTCCTCGACCAGGCTGGCGTGGAGTTTCGCCGATTCGGCGGAGGTCAGGTTTGCCGCGCGAGTGCGGAGGTCCTGCCATTTGTGCCGGACCATGGAGCCTCGCGCATGAGCGCGCTGGTGCCGGGTCAGGGCCCCGGTCGTGAATTGCAGCGTGCTTCCCAGCCGGACTTCGAGGGCTTCGACCATGTCGAAGGCGCGGTCAATCTGGCTGGCGATCTGGCCCGCCACCGCAGCCTGCGCCGCTTCTCCACCCACCTGCCGCTGGACCGCCAGGGCGTGCCGGGGGATGAGGTCGTTGAGTTCAACGAGGGGACGCAGGAATTCCAGGCCGCGCAGTTCCTTTTCCGAGGACTCGATGCCCTTCTGGATGTCCCACACCAGCAGCGTTGCGAGCACGCCCAGCGGAAGCGCGAACGCCGCGCTGATGAGCAGCAGTTTGGCGGGGATGTGGAGGCGGGCGATCAATGTTTTCATGCGGAAGGGAGGGCGGGAGCGGTGCGGCGGGTGGCGACGGCCAAGCCGGCGATGATCTTGTTCGAGTCGAGCAGAAGGAGGAGACGGCCCGGCAGCTTGTGGACGCCGCGGACGAGTTCGCGGGCGGGGCCGCGCAGTGTGTCCGGCAGCGGTTCAAAGGTGGAATCGTCCAGCTCGATGACTTCGCCGACCTGGTCCACGAGCAGGCTTACCAATGCGTCCTCGCGCCGGAGCAGGACGTTCATGGGCTGCTGTCCGGCAGGGCGGGGACGCAGTTCCAGACGGCGGCGCAGATCCACCGCGGTCACGACCTGGCCGCGCAGGTTCAACAAGCCCGCCACCGAGGGCGGGGCAAGCGGCACGCGTGTGATGTCGTGATGCCGTGCGAGCTCCATGACATCCTCGGCCGGCACCCCGAACAGGCGGCCGTCCACAAAGAAGGTGATGTGGTTGACGGGCGCGGACATCAGCAGGCTGGGTGTCTGGCGCGGTGCCGCAGATTGAGGGTGTCGCACGCCGATCGTCGGCCGCTGATGGCTGATGGCTGCTTCACTCGCTTCAATTCTTGGTGACGGTGATGGCCATGAGCTTCGGGGTGGCCTCCTCCGGGCGGGCGGCCTTGAGGATTGCGGGCAGGTCGAGCACGCCGGTGATCTGGTCGTTCACCACGGCGGAGCCGAGCAGACCGCGCTGACGTGTCACGTCCTGCACGCGGAAGGGGGCGGTGACAATGTCCTTGATCTGGCCCACCACGAGGCCGACCGGTTGCTGCCGGGCATGATGAACCACCACGTTGAGTGTTTCGCCGGTCTCTGCGGACGAGGAACAGCCTTCGACAAATTCCGCCACCCGGACCAGCGGCATGATGCTTCCGTCGTATTGCACCACCTCGCGTCCACCGCTGTGCTCGACCCGTGAACGGGGGAACTTTTCCAGCCGCGTGACGAGATCGAGCGGAATGGCCATGTGCTCCGCCCCGCCCATGTGGAACAGCAGCAGTGATTTCTCGTCAGGATTGGCCGCGACCGGTGCGGGCTCCTCCTCGGAGGGCTGCCGCTCGCGCAGCTTCGCCGCCACGCCGGACATCATGGCCAGACCGGCCACGTCCAAAATCAGCGCCACCCTGCCGTCGCCCAGAATTGTCGCTCCCGCAAAGGCGGGGATGCCCTTGAGCAACGATCCGACCGGCTTGACGACGATTTCCTCGGTGTCATGCACCTCGTCCACCACGAGGCCGAACCGGTGTCCCTCCGACTGCAACACAATGACCGTCACCTGCTGGCCGGGTGCGGGCACGGCGGAGCCGAGCTGCAATTCGCGCTTGAGGAACACCAATGGCAGGAGCCGGCCGCGCAGGCGGTAAACGGGCGCCCCATAAACTTCCTCGAGGCCGGCCTCCTCATGCGTCAGATCCAGCCGCACCAGCTCCAGCAGGCTGGTCTGCGGGATGGCAAAGCGCTCGCCCGCGCAGCCGACGAAGAGCGCGGGCACGATGGCGAGGGTGAGGGGAATCTTGAGGCGCAGGGTGGTGCCCTGGCCGGGGAGGCTCTGAAGTTCGAGCGAGCCGCCGATGCTCTCGATGTTCGTCTTGACCACGTCCATCCCCACGCCGCGGCCGGAGATGTTGGTGGTCGTCTCCGCCGTCGAGAAGCCGGGGAGGAAGATCAGGTCGGTCGCCTGCCGGTCGCTGAGCTGCGCGGCCTCCTCGGCCTTGAGCAGGTTCTTTTCAACCGCCTTCTGCCGCACGCGCGCGAGGTTGATGCCCGCGCCGTCGTCGGAGATTTCAATCACGACCAGGCCGCTCTGCTGATACGCGCGGAGGAGGAGCCGTCCCGCCGCCGGCTTGCCTGCGGCCACACGCGCCGCCGGGGGCTCGATCCCGTGGTCCACGCAGTTGCGGACCATGTGGGTGAGCGGGTTCTTGATGGCGTCGAGCAGCGTGCGGTCGAGTTCCGTTTCCGTGCCCTCCATGACGAGGCTGACCTGCTTGCCGCATTGCGCGGAGAGGTCGCGCACGAGGCGCGGGAACTTGCTCCAGACGTGGTTGATGGGCTGCATCCGCGTCTTCATCACGCGCTCCTGCAGCTCGGACGTGATGCTGTCGAGCCGCTGCGTGGCGGAGGCGAAGGCGGCGTCCGCATGGTTGACCGCGAAGGGCAGGAGGCGGTTGCGCGCGAGCACGAGCTCGCCGACGAGGTTCATCAGCTTGTCGAGCAGGCCGACGTCCACGCGCACGCTGGAATCCGCCGCGCTGTGGATGTCGGCGGCCTGCGGGACAGGGGCGGGCGGGGCGGCCTTTGTTTCCGGGACGGGAGGAGCAACTGCCTTGGCCGTTTTGTTCGATGCCCCCGTGGCCAGCTGGTTCAACGTCCGGATGTGCGCCGAAAAGTCCGCCGCGCTCTCCTGGCCGGTCCGCTCGATGTGTTTCAGCGCCGCGCGGATGCTGTCCACCGCGTCGAGCAGCGCCGTGGTGATCTCCTCGTTCAGTTGCAGCTGACCGTCGCGGAGCCTGCAAGCCAGGGCCTCTGCGGCGAGCGCGGCTTTTTCCAGTCGTGTGAAACCAAAGAATCCGCTGCTGCCCTTGAGCGCGTGAAGCGTGCGGAAGATGCCGGAAAGCGGACTGCGATCCTGGGGTGCCTGTTCCAAGGCGACGAATGCCTGATACAGCGCGTCGAGATTTTCGTGTGATTCGGTCAGGAAATCCCGGAGGAAACTGTCGACGGCCGAACTGGACGGAGGGGGAGCGGCGGCGCGGGAGGCCGGGGCGGGAGCTGTAACGGGCGGGGCGGCGGAGCGCGGAGCTGCCAACTCGGCAGAGGCGGCGGGGCCGTCAGACCTCGCGGCCGGCATCGCCCTGCCTTCCGCGAGTCCCCGCAAGGTTTCGAGGAGCCTGGAGTCGTCGCCGGCAGACTCCGCTTTCGTGCTTTCGACGATCTGGACGATTTCCCGGACCCTGTCGAGCGTGGCCAGCAGGGCCGTGACCATGTCCGAGTTGAGGGCGAGCCTGCCGTCGCGAACCTTGCCCAGGAGCGCCTCTCCGGCGTGCGCGATTTTCTCCAGACGCTTGAAAGCAAAGAGGCCGCTGCTGCCCTTGAGTGTGTGGAGCGCGCGAAAAACACTGGCGACGATCTTCTTGTCATCGGGGGACTGCTCCAGCCGCACCAGATCCCGGTCCAGCTGATCAAGATTCTCCCCCGTTTCCACGAGGAAGTCCTTCAGGATTTCTTCCATCTGTTCCATGGCTGAAAGGGTGCCCAGACTGTCTGTGCGCGCGATCCAACCACCCACCGTCCCCGCTCGCCAGCAAAAACTAAAAATGTGTTGAGACTGACGCCCGGAAAGTCCGCAATATCGGCGGCCGGCGCTTCTGGGGTGGAGTGTTGCCGGACTGATTCCATGGCTCCCACGCTCGCTGGCATCCGCGATCTGCTGATGCCGCCAGTCCTGCTGGCATCGCGGATTGAAGCAATGATTTCAGCGTTCTACGACGCGGTAATAGCGGTGCCGGTGAATGGCCGCGTCCGCGTCGTCGAGGGTGAGCATTCCGTCCGTGACCGTGAGCGGGAGGTTGATCCGGACCCAGTTGGTCGAGAGCAGGTTCGTGCTCGCCCAGACCTCGAAGTTCGGCGTGTCGCCCAGGCCGAGCGTGCCGCCGTCGTGGTCGTTGAAGAGCAGGCGCAGGCCGCCGCCGGGCAGGGGCTGCGGCGGGTGGAGGCGCGGGAAATTCAATACGCGCACCGTCGCCGGCTGGCTGTTGGTGGTGCCGTTGGAGTTGCTCACCCGCGCCGTGTAGGTGCCCGTGCTGGCGCGGGTGACATTCGTGAGCGTGAGCGTCGCCAGGGTCGCGCCGGTGAGATTCACGCTGTTGCGCTGCCACTGGTAACTCAGCGGTGCCACGCCGGTGGCCGTGACGCTCAACGTCACGTTGGTTCCGGCGATGACCACCTGGCTCTGCGGCTGCGTCGTGATGGCCGGGGCGGCGGCGGGCGCGGCGGTGCTCCACTCGAAGAGACTCATCGAGAACGGCGGCAGGGTGAGGTTTTGCGCGGGATTGAAGTTCGCCAGGGTGTTCGTCGTGGGCACGACGACGCTGGCCGTCTCGTTGTGGTCCGTGATGTTCGCGGAGGTCAGCCGCTTGAGCGTGACGGTGCCCGACGGCACGTTGCCGCCGGCGAAGTTCACGTCCAGCGCGCTGGTGCGGTGGAGGTTGAAGACGATGAGGGAACGGTTCGTGCCGCTGGCGAAGGCGTGCGACTGGAGGTGGTGCGCGTTGGTGTAGGTGACGCGGTTGAGGTTGTTCACCGTCCACGTCGGATCGTCGCCGGTGTGCGTGGTTGCGACGAGGTTGCCCGCCAGCGCGGCGTTGATGAGTTGCATGGCGTGGTAGTGGGGCCGTTTGCGGTCGGTCTTGCCCATGTCGAGCACGGCCCCCCAGAGCGCGCTGGTGCGGCCGGTGCCGTCATTGAGGCTGTAGCGGTGGCCGGCGAGGGAGAAGAACACCTGGTCGCGGCAGTTCAACTCACGGAGCATGACGAGCATGTGATCGGCCACGGCGAGCGCCGCGCCGACGGAGGGGGTGTAGCTGTCCAGCGCCGCCTGGCTGATCGTGCCCTGCGTGGTGTGCAGGTTGACTTCATACACGGAGACCGGGACGGGGCGGCTGGAGGCCTGGAGGCTGTCGAAGCTCGCCCGCATGAGGCCGGAGGTCGGCGAGGGGTTGTAGGACCACCACTCGGGCTCGGCAAAAAGCGGGCCGAAGAGTTTTTCGGCGTCCACCTGGCCCGCCGTTTCAAAGCTGTCCACGCGACTCGACATGTAGGGGGCGAGGTTCAGCGAGTCGTGCAGCGGGGAAGCGTTGTGCAGCTGGAGGTTGAGGGCCGAATTGCCGGCCTGTCCGCCCAGGAAACACTGGAATTGCCCGCCGGCGTGGTAGGGCGATGATTTGATGACGGCGAACAGCTCGCTGGCACGGTTGCCGCACGGCACGGCGGCGGTGATGGCCGCCCCGCGATAGGCGGAGTTGTTCCAGTTCTCGTTGCCAAACTCCAGGTGGATGCGCGGAAAGACGCCCGTCCACGGAGCGGGATGCCCGCGCGCGGCGCGCAGGCCGCCATAAGGCGTGGTGGTGGCGCCGCCCAGATATTCCATCAGGCTGGCGACCTCCTGCGTGGAGAAGGTGACGGGGATGGAATACCACGGCTCGGATCCCACATGCTCGCAAAGCACGAGGAACTCATGGAGTCCGGGCATCATGTTGTTTTCCGCCGTGCTGTAGACGGAGTAACCGCTGCGTTTGCGGCTGAACACCGGGGCGAGCGAATTGTCGAGCGAGTCGCCGACATCCTGCCAGTTCACATAACGCAGGATGCCCGGCCGAAGGCCCTGCAACGCGCTGACCACCCCGTCTCGGAATTCCGTGGGGTTGCCCGCGCTGCCATCGGTCTGCCGGAGGCTCACGTCATCCAGCAGCACGGCGCTCTGGTTCACGGCGGAAAACTGCACGGAGATGGTGCCGGAAATGTCCGCAGGCTCGTTGACGGTGAACGGCTCGGCCACATCCTGCCATCCGGTGCCGAGCTGGATCGTCTTGCTCAGATAAGGAGTCAGCGAGCCGCGCCGCACGGTGATCAGGACCTGGTTTTGACCGCCGGTTCCCTTCGCCTTGAAGGCGAGCCGGAACTGTCCGTTGAGCCGGATGAAGCCCAGCGTGGTGTCGAACTGTCCGGTGACGCTGGCCTGCTGCCCGGCCGAGGCGGCGCTGAGTCGCGCACACTGCCGGCCCGCCGGCAAGGGCGCGGGCGGCGGCGGAAGGTCGCCGGTCTCGCTCGTGACCGTTCCGCCGCCCGAGGTCGAAACGCTCCAGCTTGCAAAGGCCGCCCCGCCCCCGGTCCCGCCGATGTCCGTCTTGCGCAGCACCATGTAATCGCCATCGGCGGGCACCTTCGCCGGATCGCTGTCGGCGAACAGATACGTCGTGCCCTGGCTGCTGCCGTTGGGATCGCTGGGCGGATTCGCGCGGAGGGGTGCCAGTGAATTGGCGATGGTGCCGGTGCGGCCCTTCGCGTTGGCCGAGGACCAGATGATCTCGTATGACGCGCCGGCCCAGAAGCCGCTGGGCCACTGGGTGAACGGCTGGTCTTCGATGGCGCTGCCCGCAGTTCCGCCAGGTCCCAGCCGGACGACAGATTGATACAACTGCCCCTCGAAGCCGGGATTGCGAAACAGCAGCTCCTTCATCATCTGCGCCGAGTCGTAGTAATTGTGCTGGGCCAGTCCGATGCCGAAGCGTTTCACCTGCGGCACGAGAACATTGGTGGAGAGGTTGATCGTGGTGGCCGCGTGGGCGGGAGCGCCGCCGAAGCCGAGGAGAAACGTCAGGGCGAGGACGGAAGCTCCAAATCCCAAGCTCCAAATCCCAAACCTCAAACCCGCACGCGCTCCGATCCCTTCACCGCGCACCTCACCCCCGAACTGCTGGAGCTTGGAGCTTGGAGCTTCTTTGGGAATTGGGACTTGGGAGCTGGGGCTTCCCGCTGTGAGCTTCGTTTTCATGGTGCCACGCTGCCACACGGCGCATGAACGCAGGATGAACCCCGGATGAAAAAGCGTTCATCTCCGCAACCGGGGCTCGCAGGGTCGCGGCCCGGATGCTAAAAAACGCCATGCGCATCCTGGTCGTCGAGGACGAGAAGAAGGTCGCGCGCTTCATCGAGCGCGGGCTGAAGGAGGAGCGTTTCGCCGTGGACGTGGCGCACGACGGCGAGGCCGGGCTTGAACTCGCACTGCTCAATCCCTACGACCTCGTCGTGCTCGACGTGCTGATGCCGAAGAAGGACGGCTTCCAGGTGCTCGCGGAGATCCGAGCCGCCAAGCGCCCGTGCCGCGTGCTCATGCTCACCGCGCGCGACAGCGTGGAAGACCGCGTGCGCGGCCTGGACACGGGCGCAGACGACTACCTCACCAAGCCCTTCGCCTTCGCCGAGTTCCTCGCGCGCGTGCGGGTGCTGCTGCGTCGCGGCGTGGCGGAGCAGACCAGCCTGCGCATCGCCGACCTCGTGCTGGACCTCAAGGCGCGCAAGGTCACGCGCGCCGGCCAGCCGATTTTCCTCTCCGTGAAGGAATTTGCGGTGCTCGAACATTTCGTCCGCTACGCCGGCCAGGTCGTCACGCGCACCGAGCTGGCCGAGCAGGTGTGGGACCTGCACTTCGACCCGATGACCAACGTGATTGACGTGACGGTCTATCATCTCCGCGAAAAGGTGGACCGCGACTTCAAGCCGCAGCTCATCCACACCGTGCGCGGCGCTGGCTACGTGCTGAAGGCGGAGGACGGGAAATGAAGAACCGAAACATCCAACGTCCAACGCTCAACGCTCAACTTCCAACCGCGTGCCACGCGGCGTCTTTGAAAGTTGAACGTTGGAAGTTGAGCGTTGGACGTTTCCCCTGCTTCTCTGTGCGCTGTGCGCCCTTTCGCGGCAAGTCCACCGCATGAACACCTTCCGCTTCCGCCTGCTCCTCGGCCTGACCGTGCTCACCACGGCGGCGCTCGCGGCGTTCGGCGTGTTCGTGCAGCTCACGGCGGCGGACGCGGTGCGCGCGGACATCGACCGGCTCGTGCAGGACCGCGCGTTCATGCTGGCGAGGGCCAATTTTGCCGGCAACCCGCAGCTCCTGCCGTGGATGGAAAGCTTCCTCGAAACGGACAAGCAACGCCTCTTCGCCCAGCTCTTCGACGCCGAGGGCGGCCTGCTCGCCAAGTCCGCCAACCTCGCCGACCCGCTGCCGCTCTCCGCTGCGGCGCGCCGCACGGTGGAGTCGTCTCTCGCCGCGCACACCGAGACCGTCGTCCGCAAGGACGGCGAGCTGGTGCGGCTGGCAACCGTGCCCATCTCGTTCTACCGCGACAACCGCAACCACGTCACCGGCTTCGCGCAGTGCGGCGTGCTCGTGCGTGACCGCGAGGCGCGGCTGCGCACGCTGCGGCTGTGGCTCGTCGTTGGCGTCGTGGCCACGGTGGCGGCGGTCTGGCTCGTGGCGTTCCTGTTGCTCAACCACTGGCTCCGCACCGTGGACGCCGCGAGCGAATCCGCCCACCTCATCGGCTCGCAGGGCCGGCTGCGCGAGCGTCTTTTCGTGCCGCCGCAGGACGACGAGCTGGCCCGGCTCGCCCGCACGTTCAACGAGCTGCTCGACCGCCTCGAAGCCGCGCACACCACGCAGCAACGCTTCCTCGCCGACGCCTCGCACGAGCTGCG
>JBAYGL010000144.1:0-10936 GCA_041666725.1 Limisphaerales bacterium | reverse complement strand
CTTGGAAATGGTCCAGCAGGCCCGCGCGAACGCCGCCAGGGCCGGCACCCGCCACGTCGAGTTCCGCCTCGGCGAAATCGAGTCGCTCCCCGTGGACGCGAATTCCGTGGATGTCATCCTCTCCAACTGCGTCATCAACCTCTCGCCCGACAAGCCGCGCGTCTTCCGCGAAACCTTCCGCGTGCTCCGGCCCGGCGGACGGCTGGCCATCGCCGACACCGTGCGCACCGCCGACCTGCCCGCCGACATCTTCGCCGACCTCGCCGCGCACTGCGGCTGCGTGGCGGGCGCGGCATCCGTCGAGGAACTGGAGGCGATGCTGCGCGACGCCGGTTTTGTGGACACCCGCATCACGCCGATGGACGCGAGCCGCGAGTTCATCCACGAATGGCTGCCCGGCAAGAACCCCGGCGACTACGTGCTCTCCGCAAATATCGAAGCGGTGAAGCCCTGACGGGAGGCGCATTCGTGCACTGCCCCCCGGAGCGCGGCGTTCACGCCGCGGAAGGCTGCGAGTGAACGAAACGCCCCGGCAGATACGAGCGGTTTCCGCACCACCCACCCTGCTGCGGCGTCAACGCCGCGCTCCTTCGGGAGACGTGTCAAGATGCGCCCTGACGCGCAGCGGGCCCCATGCCCTACGCCAGATAGGGAATCGTCAGCGGGCCCTGCGGCAGGACGGCGACGCGCGCCTCGGGGCCGAGCGACGCAAGGCGGGCGGCGACTTCCGCGCCGATGTCGCGGCACGGCTTGAGATGGGCGGAGGACAGGACTTCATCCGAGAGCTTGCTGAACACCAGCACCTCGGCCTTGCGCTGGATGAGAGCCTGGATCTGCGCCTGCCATTGCTCGGGCTTCACGAAGCCGGGCGTGGCGAGCATCGCAAGGATTTCCTCGGAGCTGGCCGCGCTGCGCAGCAGCTTGTCGAGCGGGCTGTTGGCCGGGACGCCCTCGCTGCACTCGCACGCGAGGATGATGAGCCCGCCGGGACGGACGATGCGCGCGGCGGCGCTCATGCCCTTCACACCCTGGTAGAGGTTCATGTCCAGCGGGTAGCCGCTGTTCGTCGTCACCACGATGTCGAACGGATCCTTCACGCGCTGCATGGCCGACTTGCGCACGAACTCGTAACCGGTCTTGTGCGCCGCCTGCATGTCGCCGGCAAAGACGTTGGTGATCTGCTTCGTCTCGTTGAGGGTGACGTTGAGCAGGAAGCTCGGGCCGACGCGCAGCGCGATGTCACGCAGTTCCTCCCAGAGCGGATTTCCCTCCGTGATGCCGAAGGCCGCGCGAGGATCGCCGACGTTGTGCGCGCCATGGTTGCTCATCACGGTCTTCAGGCCCGCGACGCCGGGGGCGATGCCCTTGGGCCCGCCGCTGAAGCCGGCGAAGAAATGCGGCTCGATGAAACCGGTGATGATCCGCACGTCGGCGTGGGCGCAATGGCGGTTGATGAGCGCGGGCGCGCCGGTGCGCGTGGTGCCGAACTGCACCATGTCGGCGTCATGCTCGCACTCGTGGTTGATGACGCGGTAGTCCGCCACGACCTCGGGCGTGAGCATCCTCTCCAGCTCGGCCTTCGTGTTCGGACGGTGCGTGCCGGTCTGGTTGAGCAGCGTGATCTGGTCGCGCGCGACGCCGTGCTTCGCCAGGTATTCCAGCACCCATGGAATGATGCGGTGGTTTGGCGTGGCGCGCGTGATGTCGGTGAAGTTGATGCAGATCTTCGCGCCGGGCCTGAGCCACTCGCGCAGCGGCTTCGCGGCGACGGGGTTGTCCAGCGCGGCGAGCAGCGCGGACTTCTCATCGGCGAGGGCGGGGTTGTGCGACGGCTCCAGCACCGTGGTGCGGGCGTCAGGGAATTCGACAGGCAGATGGCCTTGGCCGTAGGCGAGGTTGACTTTCATCGTTTCTAGTCCGGCGAATGTAAGCCTCGGACCACGGTGAGGCAAAGCGTTTCAGCACCCTTCGGGACTGTCGGACGCATTTTGACACTGCCGCCGGGCCGAGCCGGCGGGGACGCCGGCGATACGGCCCGCGAGACGCGGGCGCTACGTAGCGCCGGCCTCCGGCCGGCCGTGCCGCAAGCGTCCCCGCTTGCCCGGCAGGTCGAGGCCGGGGGTGTCAAAATGCGCCCGGGACTGTCCCCGGACTATTTCGACGCCGCCTTTTCCGGCGGCAGCAGCAGCTCAATCGCCTTGTCGAGCTGCGGGTCGCGCCGGGAAACCCAGTCCTCGGGCGTGAGCCAGACTCGCACGTCGGGCTGCTCGCCGTTGTTCTCCATGTTCGAGCCGTCCATGCGGAAGACACCGCCCTGCGGCATCCGCGCGCCGGTGCCATCGGTCAGTCGCATGGACCACGTCCAGATGACGTAGCCGGGCGTGGGCATGCCGACGATCTTCGCGATGCCCCGCTGGCGCATGGCGTAGGGGAACATCTCGCTGTTCGAGTAGCTGTGCTCGTTCATCAGCACGACAACGGGCTTCTCCCACGAGCGGTTGGGCGCCGCCTCCGGCCCCTCGTCGCGCGGGCGATACCAGCCGTGCTGCCTGCGCTTCAGCCAGTCGATGAGCGTGTCCGAAATGTTGCCTCCGCCGTTGAAACGCACGTCGATGATCATGCCCTGCTTGCCGCTCATGTATTCGTAGGCCTCGCGCTCAAAACGCGTCTGGTTCTCGCCGACCATCGCGCTGATGTGCAGGTAGCCCAGTTTGCCGCCGCTCTGCGCCTCGACGTATTTGCGCAGGCGCTCGATGCGGCTCTGGTAGGTGAGGCTGTTCCAGTCGGCGGTGGTGAGAACGCGGTATTTCACCTTTCGTGCGCCCTCCTTCTTCGGCTCCTTGTTGACGAGAAACTCAAACTCGCGGTCCTGACGGTCGTTGATGAGCTGGTAGAGCCGCTCGTTCAGGGACACGTCCTGCCCGTTGATGGCGAGCACATAGTCGCCCGTGTTGATCCGGGTCTGCTTGTAGGAACCCGGCGCACCGGGCGGCACCTCCGCCACACGGATGCCCGGCCCGGCGTGCTGGTAATCAAACGTGAAGCCAAGCTGCGGCGTCACAGGCTCCGGCACGCCCGCCGACGCCGGCGACACCTCGCTGTGCGACGCCTCCAGCTCCCCGATCATCATCCCGAGCAGGGTGGAGAAATCGTAGTTGGTTTCGACGGCATCGAGCAGGGGCTCGTAGCGCTTGCGGATGGCCTCCCAGTCGCGCCCGTGGAAATTCGGGTCGTAGAAGTTCTGCTGGTAGGAACGCCAGAACTGCGTGAAGGCCGCCTTGCGCTCCGCCTTCACGTCGCGGTCGAAGTCGGCCCGGAAACTGACCTTCTCCGGCCCCTTCGAGTCCCCCAGCTTGAACTTCCACACCTCCGAGTTCTGCACGTAGAGCGCCGCCTTGCTCTCCGCCAGCGCGCGCAGACCGGTCTTGCCGCCGCCGGACGTCTGCCTCTTCGTCTCCTTGCCGTCGTAAGTCACCGTCCACACGTCGCCCTCGGACAGGAAGGCAATCGTGCCGTCCGCCGTGACGAGCAAGTCCGCCGCCGGGTTTTGCGAGGCCAGCTTGCGGATGCGCCGCTGGATGTCGGTGAAATCAATCTCCACCTTCACCTTGTCCTTGGGCTTCTCGAACTTGAGGTCCGTGTCGGCCATGCGTGCGGACTCGGGTTGAAGCGGCAGGACATAGAGCCCGTTCCCGTCACGGTCGCTCTGGAAGAAGAGATATTTGCCGTCCGGCGACCAAGTGGGCTGGCCGTGGTGCGCGTTGAGCCGCGTCACGTTCTGCGCCTCGCCGCCCGCCGCCGGGACGATCCAGATGTTCCACGCACGGCTCTCTCCCTTGCGCGTGTAGGCGATCCACCGCATGTCCGGCGACCACGCGAAGTCCCCGCCGCCGGAAACCTGCCAGTGCGCGCCGGGCACGTGGACGACGCGCTTCACCACTCCGTCCGCAACGTGCAGCGTGAACAACCCGCCCTCCCTGCCCGCCACCCAGAACGCGAGATGATGGCCGTCCGGGCAGAGGGAAAGATGCGTCACGTTCTCGTCGCGCGGCCAGAGCGGCTTCACGGCGAGCGAAGCCATGTCCATCTCGTAGATGCGCGTGTTGAACTCCCGGTCCGAGGTGAAATAGAGCTTCTTCCCGTCGCGCGACCAGATGAAGTCCGAGTCGTCGCCCACCCACTCCGTGAGCCGGCGCGCAAACTCCTCACTGCGTCCGGCGACGCCCTTGGTTTTCTCCATCGCCACGGTCCAGATGTCGCCGCGCAGGCCAAACGCAAGCGTCTTGCCGTCCGGAGACAGCTCGGCCTCGGTCGCGCCGGAGGTCAGCTTCTCGCGACGCCGCGTGGTCTGCTTCTCATCGCTGCTGACGACGAGTTTGATTTTCGCGGGCGTCTTGGAACCGCTCTTGAGCAGGTAAAGATCAGGCCCATACTCAAAGGCGATGTCACCGGACCTGCCGGCGACGCCTGGCCAGCGCACCGCACCGCCGCTGAACTGCGTGAGCTGCCGCCCCCTGCCCTCGATGTCGTAGAGCCAGAGGTTCGGCGTGCGCGCCGGACTGTCGGTGATTTTTCCGACCGACACATTCAACGCGCTGGCGGAAGGCGTCGTCTCCCCGATGGTCACGGTGAGGAGCCGTTTGCCGTCCGGCAGAAATTGTGTCCAGAGATGCTGGCGCTCGTCGTTGGTCAGCGGCCTGCGGCGGCCGTCGGCGGGATTGAGCGTCCAGATCTGCGACGCCGCCGAGCCGATGTAGCGCGGACGCGTCCACGGCAAACCATACCGGCCATAAACGACGGTCTTTCCATCGGGGGAGAAGGCCGGCGAGTGCATCTGCGCGTAATCCTCGCACAGCCGCTCGGTGGCGAGCGTCTTCAAGTCCACGGCATAGAGCGCGTAGTTCGGGGCTTCACGCCGTGCGCCAAAGAGCAGCCGCCTGCCGTCCGGGCTCCAGCCGCCGGGCAGTTCCGGTCCGGCATGCCAGGTGATTTGCTGCACAGGCCCGCCGTCCGCCGGCGCCACAAAGATGTTCCAGCCTCCATTCCGTTCACTGGCGAAGGCGATCCATTGGCCGTCGGGTGAGAAGACGGGGTAGGCATCCGATTCCACATGCGAGGTCAGGGCCGTCGCGCGACCGCCCGCGCTCGGGGCGGTCCAGACATCGCCGCGATAGACGAAGGCCAGGCGTTTGCCATCGGGGCTCAACGCCGGCTGCCGCGCGCCCACGACCGGCTGCGGCGTGGGAACGGTGAGCTGGGCCTCCGCCGTGACGACGGCGAATACCAACGCCATCAAGGCGCAGGCGGGGAAGGTGCGGGCTTTCATGCGCGGCATCGGATTTGGCTGACAGTAACCGGACGCACGAAGTTGCGGAAGCGTTCAGTTCAGGACGCGGTTGCCCGCGCTTCCACCGACTACACCCCGCCGATCCGCCCCGATGTCGCGCCCCGCTTACAGCCGGTTCCAGCGGTGCACGCGGCCGAACTTGTTGTATTCGGAGACAAAGATGTCGCCGGCGGCGTTGAAGGCCACGCCGTGCGGTGCGGTGACGAAGCCGGGCCGCCACTTGGCAGGTTCGAGGTTGTTGTTGCCCGTCTCGCCCTTCGTCTCGTTCAGCCCGAGCCGGGCGACGAGCCTGCCTGCCTTGTCGAGGACGCTGACGGCACCGCGGATTTCCCCGACGAGCGCATAATCCCCCTGCACGGAGATCGCGGCCGGAGCGAGGAGGTCCTTGGCGACGACCCCGAGCAGCTCGCCATCAATGGACATGTGCACCACGCGCAGGGCTTCGCGGTCGCACGCGATGATGCGGACGGGGTTGAAACGGGTGTCCACGGCGATCTTGTGGAGCGTGGTGAAGTTGTAGGGGGCCTTCTTGCCGCCGAAGGACTTGAGATACTTGCCCGTCTTGTCGAAGCGGTGGACGTAGCTGCTGGCGTAGCCGTCGGTGACAAACCAGTCGCCGTTGGGCGCGACATCCATGCCGGTCATGGCCACGCGGGTCTTGCCTTCCTTGTTCTTCACCTTGAACTCATCCGGGATGACGGTGGACGGGATGTTCAAAACGACTTTCCCTTCCAGCGTGAGCTTGAGGATGTTGCCCCCGCTCAGGCGCGGGCCGTAGATGAACTCGCCGTCGGCCTGCTTCTTGATGACGAAGCCGTGGAAGTCGTTGGGGGCGTCGGGGATGTTCCGCAGCCACTTGCCGTCGGGGCTGTAAACCTGCACGCCGGCCTTGGGGTCCATCGTGCTGACATAAACCTCGCCCTTGGAGCTGACGGCGACATCGCCGTGCTGGTTGCCGAGGGCGGGACGGCCCTCGGGAAGCTTGAGCCAGTCAGGGATGACCTTCCAATCGGCGGCACGGGCAGGCAGGAGCAGGGCGGTGAGCGTGAGGGCGGCAAGAGCGGTGAGGCGCATGGTTGTGTTTCAGTTTTATGGATGTCGCGGTTAAGGGACAATACTTCCCGACGCGCTGTCAACGCCGCTATTCGACCGCGCGCTGGAGCTCTTGCAAATCCCCCTGCCCCGCCGCACGTTTCGCCCGCCGATGAAAGACGACTACATCGCCCGGAAAGAACGCTGGGCGCACAAGATGGCGGGCAGGGAAAAGGCCATCGCGCGCTCCACAGACCGCCTCCCGCCCGGCCAGCGGCAGGTGCACAACTTTCCCGTGCTTGACCTCGGCAACCATCCCGAGGTGCCGCTGGAGAAATGGGAGCTGAAGATCGGTGGCCACGTCGAAAACCCGGTGACGCTCAACTGGCAGCAGTTCCTCGCGCTGCCGCAGTTCACCGACGTGAGCGATTTCCACTGCGTCACGACGTGGAGCCAGTTCGACATGGAGTTCAGCGGCGTCGCGTTCTTCACGCTGGCCGACCTCGTGAAGCCGAAACCTTCCGCCACGCACGTCTTCTTCAAAAGCCACGACGCCTACTCGACGAACAACCCGCTCGACGTGTGTCTCGACGACGACGTGCTGATCGCGCACACATGGAACGGCCGGCCGCTCTCCGCCGAACACGGCGGCCCCGCGCGCGTCATCGTGCCCAAGCGCTACGCGTGGAAGGGCGCGAAGTGGGTGCGCGAAATCACGTTCCTGGACCGCGACATCCTGGGTTTCTGGGAAGTGCGCGGCTACTCCAACACCGCCGATCCGTGGACCGAAGACCGCTTCTCCTAAAATGCCTTATGACTCCCACCGAAGCTGCTGACGCCATCAAACAAACCTGCGACGAAATCTCCAGGGCCACGCTGAAACTCCAGCCCGCCATCCGCGCCTTGAACAATCAGGCCGCGCAGGATGAGTTGCTCAAGGCGACCTACGAACTGACCAAAAACCTCGAAACGATCAAGAAGATCGTCCGCAAGTCGCCGGCCGGCACGACCACGCCGCTGACGTAAGCTGGTAGGGTGAGACTCCGTCGAACCCCATCTGCCGACAGAGTCGGCGCGAGCGAAGCGAGCATCTTGGCGTCAGGGTTAAAAGTGATGCTCGCTCTGCTCGCCTCGCCTCGCTCGAAATGGGGCTCGACGGAGTCTCGCCCTACCGGCGAGACACCTCACTCCAGCGCGCGGATTTGCACGCTCACTTCCAGCGAGCGCCCCGTGTTCCCCGCGTAGTGCCCGCTGATCGGCGCGACATCCGCGTAATCGCGGCCCACGGCAATTTTCACGTAGGACTCGCCAGGCTGGCAGTTGTGAGTCGGATCCAGCGCCCGCCAGCCGACGCCGGGAATCAGAACCTCCATCCAGGCGTGCGTCGCGCTGGCGGACTCGGTGGCAAGGTAGCCGCTAACGTAGCGCGCGGGGATTTTCATCACGCGACACAGGCCGATCAGGACATGCGCGAAGTCCTGGCACACGCCGCTCCGCTGCGTCAGCACGTCCTTCATGTGCGTGTGGACGTGCGTGGAATCCGTCTCGTATCGCAGGTGCATGTGGACGAACCGCATCAGGGCCAGCGCCGCCTGCCAGGTGTCCCGCTGGTCGCCCGCAACGTCCAACGCCAGACGCCACGTTTCCGGCAACGTGTCCACAAAGCGGCTGGCCTGAAGGAAGTCGTAGCTCCGCTCCCACTGCAGCGCCTCGCCGATCCGGTCCACCGGGAACGGCGTCGCGTCGTCCGCCAGAAAGACGCCCGGATGCGTCGTCACGCGTGCATGGCTTTCCACGGTCAGCGACGAGTGCGGCTCGGAGATTTCAAAGTGATGGATGGTGTTGTGGTAGAAGTCCGCGTAGTGCCGCAGCCGCGCGGCGGGCATCACTTTCAACAGGAACGAGTCGATGGTCTGCCGGTCGTTTGCCTGGGGTTGGAGCCGGACTTCGTTGAAACTGTCGCGGACGGGCGACGAGTAATTGAATCGCGTGCGGTGGAGGATTTCCCACTTCATGAAAATGACAGGCGGACGGTCAGGCCGGGGCCACGTCCACGGACACCTTGACGATGTGCTCGCCGCCGCCGGTCAGGATGCCGCTGACGGGGCTGACGTCGCCGAAGTCGCGACCGTAGGCGACCGTGATGTGTTCGGACGCGGGCAGGAGATTGTTTGTCGGGTCGAAATCCACCCAGCCGAGGTCCGGGCAGAAGGCTGAAAACCACGCGTGCGACGCATCCGCGCCGATGAGCCGCTCCTTCCCCTCTGCGGGCCGCGTGCGCAGGTAGCCGCTCACGTAACGGGCCGGCAGGCCGAGCGACCGCAGCGAGGCAATCGCCAGATGCGCGAAGTCCTGGCAGACGCCGCGTCGCTGCGCGATGACTTCCTCCAGCGGCGTCGCAACCGTCGTGGCAACGGGGTCGTAGGTGAAGTCCGCATGGATGCGGCGGTTCAAGTCGGCGACCGCCTGCAAGAGAGGTGTGCCGGGCGAAAAGCTTTTCTGCGCATAGTCCGCCAGTTCCCGCATGGCGTGGGCACCGGGCGAGTCGAAGCAGAATTGGTATGGGTCCGCGACCGTGGGCGAGACCGGGTCGGAGAACAGCGTCACCACTTGTTCCCACGGCGGGGAGAGCGACGCGGCGGGCGGAGTTGTTTCGATCACGCTGACGAGGCTTTCGGCGGTGATGTCGAGCCGCTGGTGCAGCTCCTGAATGCTGAAGAAGCAGACACGGTTGCCGAAGTAGTCGGTGCGCACCTTGCGCGCCGGCGGCTCCGGCGAGATGCCCAGGCTGAACAGCAGGCGCTGCTGGTGCCCGAGCGTGCGCGGCTTCAAGCGCGCCGCGTGGTGGGAAACCGTGACAGGCTCGCTGTAACTGTAGGTCGTGCGATGAACGATCCGGTAGTTCATGGCGAACCTCCCTGATCGACGCGGGAAATCGCCGAGTGCGCGAAGTAACTCACCGCAATCGCATCGCTCAGGCGCGGCAGGTCGTGCAGCGTGGCGCTGATGACGGTGCCGGTCTCGGAGTCGTGCCAGCCGCCGTTGAGCGTGTTCAGCTCGCGCGGGTCCAGCAGGCGCAGACGCGCGACGCTCTCCACCAACACACGCTGACCGGGGCTGGGCAGGGCGCTTTCGCGCTCCTGCGGCAGCCGGTCCACGTGCTTCACAAGCTGGTTGAGCTGGAAGAGCAGCGAGCGGGGGTTGGTGTCATCGAGCAGGACGAGATCGTAAACGGCGGCGATGTTCGGCAGGAGGTTGTAGCGCGCGCGGTAGGTGATGGCGCAATCGCACACGTCCAGGACGGACTCGAGCACGCTGGGATTGTCAGCCTCGGGCGAGCGCAGGGCGTTCTCCAGCAGGGTGCAGAGATAGACGCCCCGCTCGATGCGCCGGCCCATGTCGAGGAAGCGCCAGCCGTGGGCGCGCGTCATGTTCTCACGGGCCAGCCCGCTGAACGCCGCGAGGGTCAGCATCGCCTGGTGCAGGATGCCGACCGCGTCGCCCGTGAGCATCGAGCCGGACGCCGGGCGCGCCAGCATGTCGTCCAGGGAGCTGAGCACGCGCCAGACCTCGTTCGAGGTGCGGTCGCGAACGAGCATCGCGAGCCGCTGCAAGTTCTCCGCGATGCGGCGCAGGCTGCCGGGCCGTTTGGGATCGAAAATGGCGGCGAGCAAATCGGCCTCGAGCGCCTCGTGGTTGGCCCGTATCTCCCTGCCCGCCTCCCCCGGGGTGAGCTGTCCCTGGGTTTCCAGGGTTTGCAACAAGGGCTCCAGAAACGGCAGCGAACCGCCGGTGGCCTCGGGACCAAAGCGCAGCAGCGCCGCGCGCAACATGCGCGTGGTGAAATCCGCGCGCTCGGCATAGCGGCCCAGCCAGTAAAAATTGTCCGCCATTCGGCTGGGCAGGTTGTTGCCGACGCGCCGCAGCTCGATGGGCTGGCCGCGCGTGCTCAGAAGCGACATCGATTCGACCGGCTCGTCGCTGAGCACCCAGGTGTCCATGCTCGCCCCACCACGCTGCATCGAGACGGAACGCCCGCTGATCTCGCTGGCCACGCGCGTCAGGCCTCCGGGCATGAGCTGGTAGCCCTTCTCCGTGGCCACGAGATACACGCGCACGGTGACCGCCCGCGCGGTCAGGCCGTGATCGCCCCACGCCGGGGCGACCGACAGCACCGCGCGCTCCTGCGCCACGTATTGATGCGGCTGGAAGCGGATGGCCCTCGACAGTTCCTCGCGCTCGGCGGCGGTGAAACCACGTTCAGGATGCGAACCCTTCACGCGGCTGTGGAAGGCGGGTTTCACGAACAGTTCGTCGAGGTGCTCCAGCACGTATTTGCGTGCGGAATCCTGGCCGCACCACCACGTCGCGACGGAAGGCAGCTTCAAATCCTCGCCGAGCAAGTGGCGGCAAAGGCCCGGCAGGAAACCGAGGAACGCCGGCTGTTGCAGCAGGCCGCTGCCGAGCGAGTTCGTGACGGCGACGTTCCCCGCACGCAACGCCTCGACGAGTCCGGGCACGCCGAGCATGGAGTCGTTGCGCAGTTCGAGCGGGTCG
>JBAYGL010000143.1:0-10969 GCA_041666725.1 Limisphaerales bacterium | reverse complement strand
TCGGAGAGCGCCGCGAAGATGCCGCCGCTGTGGAACCACCGCACGCCCGCGCCGAAGATTTCATTCCAGTTGAAGTCGCCGGGCTTGAGCTGGCCGGCCGCCTCGTTGCAGCGGTTGTAGAACACCACCGGGGCGCGCACGCCCTGGCCGCGGTCGGAATAGACCGTCGCCATGTTGGGGCCGCGCACGCCGTCGTGCTTGAAGCGCTTGTAGAACGGTTTCACGCCCATCGCGCGCACGCGCTCGGCGATGAGGTCGCCGATGGGATAGTCCACCATCGCGCTCGCCACGCCGGTGTTCAGGCGGAAGCAGTCGGAGAGATTCGCCGACACGTTGAATTCGCCGCCGCTCACATGGATGTCGCAGTGCGACGCCTTGCGGAACGGGATGATGCCGGGGTCGAGGCGGTGGACGAGTGCGCCGAGGGACAGGAAGTCCAGTGCGCCGTCTTTCTTGATGTTCAAACCAGTGCTCATGTTCGTATTGGGACCGGCGCAACCCGCCGCAGCAGAGCCGCGGGCGGCAGCCAATCAAGGGCGGAAGTGTTGGCAAAACCACCCGTGCTTGGCAACTGGCTTCGCGGGCGTGCGGCGGCTGGATGATGCCGCGAAGTAACTTGCCAAATTCGCCCGTCGGCAATCTACTCCGGCCAGTGAAACACCTCTGGGCAATCGTGACGTGCGTGCTGCTGGCCACGTGGCTGCCCTGCACCATGCATTGCCAGGCGGAGGCGCTTGGCTGGTTCGGCTCCGGTTCCGCCTGTTGCGAACAGAGCCATGCGGATGACTCTTCCGCGCCAGATTGCATGGATTGCGCCGCTTGCAGTTCCGTTGAGTCCGGCGGCTATTCGCTGCCGCAGAATGTTTCCTTCGTCCACGTCCTGCTGGCCGTGGCTGTCCCCTTCATGCCTGACTCGGCCGCACCCGAGCGCGAGCCGGCCGCACTTGCGCCTCCTGCGCCCGACAGTTCGCCGCAATTGCTCCGCCAGAGCTGGAGCTTCCATTACCGCACCGCGCCCGCTCCCCGCGCGCCTTCCTTCCCCGCCTAGGCAAGCCCTCGCGGTTTGCTCCTTTCCCGGCTCCGTCGTGTCCTGACCCGACGGGGTATGTCCCTGTTTCCATTGCCGCACTGAAAAACCATGAAATCCATTTGCCTTGTCCCTTTGTCCGTCCTGCTGGTGTTCAACTCGAACGCCGCCGAGCCCAAGCCCGGCGGCCCCGTTTCAACGCCCGCCACCGCCACGTTGACCCTCGACGCCCTCGTTTCCGAAGTCCTCGAGAACAACCCTGAACTCGCCTTCTACCGTGCGGAGATTGCCGCCGCGAAGGGCGAGCAGCGCAGCGCCAAGGCCATCCCCAACCCTGAACTCGCCACGTCCATCGGAGCCAAGCGCGCCAGGGACGCCGCCGGGAATGTGATTGGCGAAGGCGCGGCGTGGTCCGTCGCGCTGCAACAGCCCTTCGAGTGGCCGGGCCGGCTTTCGCTCCGCAAGGCCATCGCCAGCCGTCAGGTCGCGCTGGCGGAGCTTGGCCTGGAGAACTTCCGTAACTCTCTCGCCTCCCGCACCCGCACGCTCTCCTTCGGCGTGTTCGTCGCGCAGCAGCAGGCCGACGCCGCGTTGGAAGTCTCGCACCGTCTGCAAACCCTTGCCGAAGTCGTCGTGCAGCGTGATCCCGCTGGTGTCACGCCCAAGCTGGAGCAACGCATCATTGAGGCGAACGCGATCGTCGCACAGAAGCGCGCCACCGATGCCGTCGTCGCCGCGCGCGGGGTGCTCATTGAACTCAACCAGCTTCGCGGCCGGCCGCTCGCCAATCCGCTCCGCATCAGCGACACCCCGCTCAAGTTCGCCCCGCCGCCCGATCCTGAAATGCTGCTCGCCGCCGCCCGCACGAACAACTTCGAGCTGAGGCAGCGTGTCGCCGAACTGGAACAGCAGGGATTCCGCGTGGACCTCGCGAAGAACGAGCGCTATCCCGCCGTCACCGTCGGCCCGTTCATTTCGGGCGAGAAGGCCGGGGACAGCCAGCGGATCGTGGGCGTGGGCGTCTCCTTCCCGCTCCCGTTGTGGAACCGGAACACCGGCAACATCGAGGTGGCGCAGGCCCGCCGCGAGCAGGCGCAGACCGCGCTGAACGTGGCGCAGCGCGACGTAGAGCGCAAAGTCAGCGAGCATTACCTCACTTACGCTGCGCGCATCTACGAACTGACCCGCACGCGCCCCGACGCCGCGCAGGACTTTCGCGAGACCGCCGACCTCGCCGACCGGCATTACCGGCTCGGGGCCGTGCCGCTCGCCACTTACATCGAAATGCAGAAGCAATACCTCGAAGCCCTCGAAGCCCTGCTCACGACCAGGCAGGGTGCCCTCGAAGCCGGCGAGCAATTGCATCTGCTCACCGGCCGCGCCCTCAACTCGCTGACTGAAATCAAGACCGCCAGGGATTGAACATGAAGACCATCTCCCTGTTTTCACTGCTGGCAGCTTCCATCGGTCTCGCCGGCTGCCTCGACAACGAAGCGAAGCCGGCTCACGCCGAAGCGGACCACAAGGACGACGGCGGCATCACCTTGAAGCCGAAGGAAGGATTGTCCGTCCCGGAGGATGTGGCCCGGCACATCGGCTTGAAGCTGGCCGATGTGACCGAGCGCAAGATCGATGCCCGGCTTGCCTTCACCGCGCAGGTGTATGGCGGGGCGGGGCCGCAAGCCCGCCGCCTCACTCTCGCGAGCGCGTGGGTGGATCCGACCCTTGCCAGGGCCATCCCGGCTGGCGCGAACATCGTCGCCACCACCTCCGGCACCAACGCTCTCACAGGCGTTGTCACCCGCGTTGTGCCCGCTCCCAGCACCAACGGTCCCGCAGAAATTCTTTTGGAACTCCACGCCGGACAGGGCGAACTCACCGTGGGCGACTTTGTGCGCGTGACCGTCACCACTGCCGGCAAGGAGGACGTGACCGTGGTGCTTCGCAGCGCCCTGCTCCGCAATTCCGGGGGCCACTTCGTTTATGTCGTCAACGGCTCACGCCTCCTCCGCTCCGCCGTGAAGGTGGGCGGTGAGCAGGATGGCTTCGTTGAAATTCAGGACGGCCTGCTGACCGGGGACAGAATCGCCGTGGCGGGCGTGCCGATGCTGTGGGCCGCCGAATTGCACCGAGTCAACGGCGGCGACGCCTGCACCGGAGGACACTGATTCATTTTGAACTGCTGGATCGCGCGCCCGGTCCCTACCATCTGACCTTATGACATCCTTCCAAGACTACCTCACGCAAGGCCACGCCTGGCTGTTCATTCCCACCGCCGTCGTGCTTGGCGCGTTGCATGGGTTGGAGCCGGGGCACAGCAAGACGGTGATGGCCGCCTTCATCATTTCCATCCGGGGCACGGTCCGGCAGGCCGCGTTGCTCGGCATCTCCGCGACCATTTCGCACACAGCCATCATCTGGGTGCTGGCGTTCATCGGGTTGCGCTACGCGGGCCGCTTCAACGTCGAGGAGACCGAACCCTATTTCGCACTCGCCACCGGCATCATGGTCATGGCGATGGCCGGCTGGATGTTCTGGCGCATTCGCCGTGAGCAACGCTCGCTGCCACGCGAGGCCGGCCGGCCGCACGACGTCCCCGCCCACGGACCGCACGGCGGCACCTTGCTGGCGCGGGAAGGCGGCGATGTGGAAATCGCCGTGTTCGAGGATGGCGTGCCGCCGCACTTCGAGCTGCATTTTCGCGACGGCACGGGAACGTCCGTGGCGCCACCGGCGTCGGAGTCCGTCACGCTCACCACCCTGCGGCCCGACGGTGCCCGGCAGACGTTCGCCTTCGTGACCTGCGGCAATTTCATCGCATCCACGACGGACATCCCGGAGCCGCACGAGTTTGCCGTGGAACTTCGTCTGCCTCACGCGGGCGGAATGCAGACCCTCAATGCCCGGTTCACCGAGGAACATCATCACGGCCACGATCACAGCCATGCCCATGCCCACAGCCACGGTCCGGGCCATGACCATTCGCACGGGGACGACGACGCCCATGCGCGCGAGCACGCCGCCGAGCTGGAACGGCGCTTCGCCAACCGCCGCGTGACGACGTGGCAGATCGTCCTGTTTGGCCTGACGGGCGGCCTGCTGCCATGCCCCTCTGCCTTCGCGGTCCTGCTGGTCTGCATGCAAATGAAGGAGTTCACCCTCGGCTTCGCCATCGTCCTGGCGTTCAGCCTCGGTCTGGCACTCACGCTGGTCACGGTGGGCACGCTGGCCGCCCTGTCCGTCAAGCACGCAACCCAGCGGCTGGCCTGGCTTGGTCCGCTCACCCGCAGGCTGCCCTATGCGAGCTGCTGCGTGCTCGGCGCCATCGGCCTGCTGGTGGCCCTGCAAGGTGCCCGCCATCTCCTGCACTAACGAAGTGGAACACGGAGCCATGAAAAGCACTGAGATGGAATTCTGGGACAGCCGCTACCGCGCCGGCCGGATGCCGTGGGACATGGGCGGCATCCCGGCGGCGCTGGCGGCCTATTTGCAGAAGGCATCCCCGCAACGCGTGCTGATTCCCGGCTGTGGTTCGGGCTACGAGGTTCGGGCGTTCCATCAATGCGGCTGGGACGTGCTGGCGGCGGACTACTCGCCAGCCGCCATCGCCCGTGCGCGGAAAATGTTGGGCGCACTCGCAAGCCGGGTCGTGCTCGCTGATTTCTTTTCACATGACTTCGGCGGGCAACCGTTCGATGTGATTTACGAGCGGACGTTTTTGTGTTCACTACCGCCGGAGGTCTGGCCTCAATACGTGCGGCGGATGGCGGGGTTACTGGCCGACGATGGCAAGCTGGTCGGAGTTTTCCTTTATGGACACGAAGACGAGCCGCCGCCCTACCCGCTGCCACAAGGACAGTCGCAGGCTTTGTTCGGCCAGTATTTCACCCTCGTCGAGGATGAACCGGTGAATGATTCGCTGCCGCTGTTCGCAGGCCACGAACGCTGGCAAGTCTGGCAACAGAATCTTGCCCCACAAACCGTGAAATCCCCATGCTGAACCGTCTCCTCGAAGCCTCCCTGCGCCAGCGGCCCTTTGTCCTGCTCGCCACCGCCGTCCTCGCAGCCGCAGGCATCTGGTCCGCCCTGCGATTGCCGCTGGATGCCGTGCCGGACATCACGAATCCCCAGGTGCAAATCAACACCGCCGTCGCCGCGCTCGCGCCGGAGGAGATTGAGAAGCAGGTCACCTTCCCGCTGGAGAACCAGATGAGCGGCATCCCCGGCATGGTCGGGCTGCGCTCGCTCTCCAAGTCCGGCATCTCGCAGGTCACCATGATTTTCGAGGACGGCACCGATTTGTTTCGCGCCCGCCAGCTTGTGAGCGAGCGGTTGCAGGAGGTGACGCAGGACCTGCCGCCCGGCCTCACGCCCAGGCTCGCCCCCATCGGCACCGGCCTTGGGGAAATCTTCTACTACGGCGTGGACTACCGCGCCAACGCGACCAACAAGCCCGCCTCGCGCCGTGAGCAGCTGATGGCGCTCAAGCTCATTCAGGACTATCAAATCAAGCCGCTTCTGCGCCAGACACCGGGCATCGCCGAGGTCAACACCAGCGGCGGCTACGAGAAGGTGTTTGTCATCCAGCCCGACCCCGCGCGGCTCCTGAGCGTCGGCATGACGCTCACGGAACTCGCCGACAAGGTTGCGGAGAACACCCGCAATGCCGGCGGCGGGCTTGTGGAACTCGGCGGCGAGCAGATCACCATCCGTGCCAGCAGCCGCATCACCCGAAGCGACCAGCTGGCCGAACTCCCCCTGAAGTTTGGCGCGGGCGTCCAGCCCATCCTTGTGCGCGACGTGGCGACCATCGGCATCGGCACCAGCTATCGCACCGGCGCGAGCACGGAGAACGGCGAGGAGTCGCTCCTCGGCGCCGCCATCATGTCGGCGGGCGAGAACTCCCGGCTCGTCTCCGTCGCCGTCGGCGCAAAGCTCAGGGAAATCCAGCGGAAACTTCCGTCCGACGTTGAGATTCACACGCTCTACGACCGCAGCGAGCTGGTGAACCGGACCATTCACACCGTCGAGAAGAACCTCGCCGAAGGCGCGCTGCTGGTGGTCGTCGTGCTCTTCCTGCTGCTTGGAAACATCCGGGGTGCGCTCATTGTCGCCGCCGCCATCCCGCTCGCCATGCTCTTTGCCATGATGGGCATGGTCGAGTTTCACATCCCCGGCAACCTGATGAGCCTGGGCGCGATTGACTTCGGCCTCATCATTGATGGCGCGGTCGTGATGGTGGAGAACATCCTCCGCCGGCTCGGTGAAAAGCAGCACCAGCTCGGCCGCGTGCTGACGCCGCACGAACGGCTGGAGAAGGTCCTGTCATCAGCGAAGGAAGTCGCCAGCCCGATGTTCTTCGGCGTGTTGATAATCACCGCGGTCTATGTCCCGGTTCTCGCGCTGCAAGGCATCGAGGGGAAGATGTTCAAGCCGATGGCGCTCGTCGTCATGCTCGCGCTCGGGGGTGCGCTGGTGCTGGCCGTCACGCTCATGCCGGTGCTGTGCTCGTTCTTCCTTGGCGGGAAAATCCACGAGGAGGACGACTGGCTCCTCCGCCAGGCCAAGCGTCTCTACACCCCGCTGCTCGACTTCGGCCTCCGGCGGCGCGCGTCCGTCCTGCTGCCGGCCGCGGCGCTCATCGTCATCGCCGCGTTCCTCTTCTCACGGCTCGGCGCGGAGTTCATCCCGCAGCTCGACGAGGGTGACGGCATCCTTCAGCTCGTCAAATCCCAGAGCGCGGGGCTCCAAAGCTGCCTCGAAATCCAGAAGCAGTCCGAGCGCGTGCTGCTCAAGGAGTTCCCCGAAATCAAAACCGTCTTCTCCCGCATGGGCGCTGCGGAAATCGCCATCGACCCGATGGACCCGAGCGACGCCGACACCTATGTCATGCTCCGGCCCCGCGAGACGTGGCGCAAAGAAAACGGCCGGGCCATCGCCAAGGAGAAGCTCATGGAACTCATGCAGCAGACCCTTGCCCAAAAGGTCCCCGTGCAGGCCGTGCTCATCAACCAGCCCATCGCCATGCGCTTCGACGAAATCATGGCTGGCGCCCGCGCCGAGCTGGTGTGCAAAATCTTCGGCGACGACTACGAGACGCTCGAACGCCTTGCCGACTCAGTCCGTGACGCGCTCCGCAAGGTCCCCGGCGCGGGCGACGTGGAGTTCGACAAGATTGGCCGCGTGCCCCAGATGGAAATCACGCCCGACCGCGCGGCGCTTCGCCGTTACAACCTTCATGCCGACGACGTGAACAAGGTCGTTGAAACCGCGCTCGCGGGCGCACCCGTCGGCTTCATCCAGGAGGGCAACCGCCGCTTCCCCATCGTCGTCCGCCTCGCCGAGGAGCACCGCTCCGACATGGACCTCATCCGCCGCCTGCCCGTGGGCGTGGACGGCGGCGGGCTGCTCACGCTGGGCCGCATCGCCACCGTTTCCAACGTGACCCAGGTGGGCAGCATCACGCGCGAGAACGCGCAGCGCCGCGTCAGCATCCTCATCAACGTGCGCGGGCGCGACACCGCCGGGTTCGTCGCCGAGGCGGACGACGCCGTGCGAGCCGGCGTGAAGTTCCCCGAGGGCTATTACCACGAGTTCGGCGGCCAGTTCAAAAATCTGGAGAAAGCCAGGCAACGCCTCCTGATCGTCGTCCCGCTGACGTTGATGCTCATCTTCGTTCTCATCTTCCTCTGCTTCGGCAGCGTCCACCAGGCGCTGCTGATTTACACCGGCATCCCGCTGGCCGTCACCGGCGGCGTGTTCGCCCTGTGGCTCCGCCAGATGCCTTTCACGATCAGCGCGGGCGTCGGTTTCATCGCCCTGAGCGGCGTCGCCGTGCTCAACGGCCTGATGCTGGTCAGCGCGTTCAACCTCCTGCGCGAACAGGGTCGTGACATCAGCCGCGCCGTGCGCGAAGGCTCCCTGCTGCGGCTGCGCCCGGTCCTGATGACGGCGCTCGTCGCCAGCCTTGGCTTCGTGCCGATGGCCATTGCCACCGGCGCGGGTGCGGAGGTGCAGCGTCCGCTCGCCACGGTGGTCATCGGCGGCATTGTCAGCTCCACGTTGCTCACCCTGTTGCTCCTGCCCGTCCTCTACGAATGGGTGGAGAAACGCTTTCGCCCGGACGCCAGCAATGGCGAGGTTGAAACGGGAACACCCGGCGCTCCCGCAGGCTCCAAGCCGTCGGAAACCAGTCACTGAACACACATCATGAAACCCCTCCCGCTCCTGTCTGCACTCCTCGTGGCCGCCACGCTCTGCCTCGCGGCGGAGAAGAAACCCGTGCCAGGCCCCAGGGGCGGCAAGCTCCTCGAAAACTCCGCCCCGCGAGCCGAGTTCTTCATCGGGAAGGACAACCGCGTCACCGTGACCTTCTACGATGAGAAGTTGAAGCCCGTGCCCGTCGCCGGGCAGGTCGTTGCCGTCACCGCCGAACCCGCCTCGGGGAAGGTGAAGCTGGAGATGGAGAAGAAGGGGGACGTGCTCGTCTCCAGGGAGCCGCTCCCGAAGGGCGAGGGCTACAACATCGTCGTGCAAGTGAAGGCCACCGCCGAGGCCAGGCCGCAGAACTTCCGTCTCAAGTTCGACCTGCACTTCTGCGGCGAATGCAAGCGCAGCGAATACGCCTGCACCTGCGACCATTGAGGCGGGCGGGACGTGCTGGCTTCCGCTCCAAGCGGGAGAGGGACTGGGTGAGGGAGAAAACGCACTTCAACCAGCCGACTTCTTCCGCTCCACCGTCCCCGTGTCCACCACTCCAGGCCGACAATGCTCCGGCACCGGCTGCGGTGCATGCTCTTGCAGTGCCTGCCAGATGGCGTCGCGCACCACATCCTTTTCCCGGCGCAACCGGAAGTTCCAAAAGCGCAGCACTTTGATGCCTTGTTTCGCCAGCCAGGCGTCGCGCTCCACATCCGCCTGCAGGTGCTCCGGGTGTCCATGCTGTGAGCCGTCCAACTCAATGTTCAGCTTCGCCTCGACGCAGTAGAAATCCAGGATGTGCGATCCCATCGGCTGCTGGCGACGGAACTTGTAGGCGGAGAAACGACGGTGGCGCAGCCAGCTCCAGAGCAATTGCTCCGCCCATGTGTCGGCCTTCCGCAGCTTGCGGGCGATGGCGGTCTGCTTTGGGGATTGCTTGAGCATGACGTCGCGTTTGGGTTCAAGGTGGTGCTCTCCCTCACCCTTACCCTCTCCCGCTGGGAGAGGGAAGCGCTTCGTCGCCCGCTTGTGTCTCCGCACGCTCCCGGTGGCAGAGACGCGGACTGCGTGACCTCCTCTCCCAGCGGGAGAGGAACGAGGTGAGGGAGGAAGGCCGCTGCGTTCTTTAGCATGAGCACGCTACCGCGCTCTTCTTGCAATGGTGTGAGGGCATTCTGGCTGAGTTATCCGGCCGACGGTCTCACACAGGGAAACCTGGCGGGCTGAACGGGGGCGGGGCAAAGGAGCATGGGCGAATCTTGCTGCCCCCGGAGCGCGGCTGTGTCGCAGACCAGCCGCAGCGGCTCCGTCCGTCCGCACCGGCTGGCCGACTCGGACCACGCGGGCTCAGGTCACGCGCTGCGGCTGGTGCTGCGCACACAGCCGCGCTCCGGCCGATTTGACTTCAGCGGTAGTGCGTGAATGTGCCCAAGGAGCAGTCAAACTCGCGGAACGGCTTGTGTTCCCGGCGAAATGCTGGCCTAAATTCCGCCCATGCAAATCCGTTTTGTCCGCAGTCTCGTGGCGTTGGCCGGCCTGCTTGCCGTCACCGCCCACGCCGCCGCCCGGCCCAATGTCGTTTTCCTCTTCGCGGATGACATGCGCTCGGATTCGGTCGCCGCGCTCGGCAATCCGTTCGTCAAGACGCCGACGCTCGACGCGCTGGCGCGGAGCGGGTTCGTGATGCGCAACGCCTACTGCCTGGGCGGCAACTCGGCCGCCGTCTGCACGCCGAGCCGGAACATGCTGTTGAGCGGCAATTCTTTTTTCCGCTGGAAGGATTACCAGCCGCCGCAGGGTGCCAGGGGAATGCTCGCGCCCGGCGACGCGCCCAACTGGCCGCTCTCGATGAAGGACGCCGGCTACGAGACCTACCACGAGGGCAAGCGCGGCAACACCGCGACGCTCATCCAGGCGAAGTTCGAGCACAACCTCTACATCAACGAAAACATCGACCGCACCGCCGGCGAGCCGGGCCAGCAGATCGCCGACGACGTGACGAAGTTCCTCAGGGAGCGCAAGGACCCGCGTCCGTTCTTCATGTATCTCGCCTTTGCAAACCCGCATGACCCGCGCGTCGCGGCGAAGAAATACATGGACCTCTACGACCCGGAGTATGTTCCGCTGCCGAAGAATTTCCTCCCCCAGCATCCCTTCGACAACGGCGAGATGACCGTCCGCGACGAGGCGCTGCTGCCGTGGCCCCGCACCGAGGCCGCCGTGCGCAAGGAACTGCACGAATACTACGCCACCATCACGGCGATGGATTTTCACATGGGCCGCATCATCGCCACTCTCAAGGATCTCGGCCTCTACGACAACACGATCATCCTCTTCTCCGCCGACCAGGGCGTCGCCATCGGCAGCCACGGCCTGCTGGGCAAGCAGAACCTCTACGACGCCGGCATGAAGTGCCCGCTCATCTTCGCCGGCCCGGGCATCCCGCACGGCGCGAGCGACGCGCTGGTCTATCTGCTGGACATCTACCCGACGGTGCTGGACCTCGTCGGAGCCGCGAGGCCTGCGGGCATTGAGGGCGTGAGCTTCCGGCCCGCCATCGCCGGCTCGGTGAAGACCGTCCGACCGGAGATTTTCCTCTCCTACCGCGAGGTGCAGCGGGCTTGGCGGGACGAGCGATGGAAGCTCATCCGTTATCCGCAGGTGAACGTTACGCAGCTCTTCGACCTTCAGGACGATCCCGACTAGATGAAGAACCTGGCCGGCCTCCCGGCCCAGAAGCAG